>CAJOPN010000001.1 GCA_905236285.1 uncultured Selenomonadaceae bacterium
TTGGAAAATTGTCGATAAATTTTACAATCCCGATTTGTTTACAAAAAATGAATTTGATGAATGGATATTAAAAAATCCTCTTTAAATGTATTTAAAAGATGCATCGAAAAATTCGGCGGCGATTCTCTTTCTGATGTGCTTGATTTTATAAACATTTATAAATCAAAAAAATTTAATTTTTCTTGACTTTGAAAAAATTTTGTAGTATAAATAAGCGATTTTGATTTTATGTCAAAGTTGCTTTTATTTTTTTTCGAGGAAGGTGTTTTAAATGAGTGAAAAAAAATTAACAGCCTCAGCAAAAATTTTAAATTTGCTCGCCGAAAAATATCCGAGCAAAGAATCAATTTACGAAAAAATAATTCATCTGCAATCACAATTAAAACTGCCGAAATATACCGAACATTTTATGAGCGACATTCACGGAGAATATGACGGATTTTTTCATATAATAAATAATTGCTCAGGAGTAATTCGCGAAAAAGTCGATAAGGTTTTCAGCTTGAAATTGACTTCCGAAGAACGCGCCGAATTTTGCACGCTGATTTATTATCCTGATGAAAAATTGGAACAGATTGACGAATCAAATCGAAATTCATCGGAATGGCTCATCAAAATTATTTCTCAGCTTTTGGAACTTTCTAAAGCAATGTCTTATAAATATTCGGCCTCTCAATTAAGAAATTGTATTCCGCATAGATATGAATCGGTAATCGTTGAATTGATGAGTACTCGTCCCGAATCAGACGGTTCACAGCTTGCATATCACAGCGAACTTTTGAAAACGATTGTTGACATTGACAGCGCGACTGATTTTATAAAAGCATTCACAGTTTTGATTAAACGTCTTGCAGTTGCTCATCTCCATTTCGTCGGCGATTTTTTCGACAGAGGAGGCCGTCCGGATTCAATTTTAAATCTTTTAATGCAGCAAAGATCGGTTGATATTCAATGGGGAAATCACGACATGCTCTGGATAGGTGCAGCTCTCGGCAGTGAAGTTTGTATTGCAGGAGTAGTCAGAAATTCATTGCATTACGGCAATACTGACGTACTCGAACGCGGCTACGGTATAAGTTTGAGACCTCTTACCATTTTTGCGAATGAAATTTATCCCGATGCCGAGCCGATTAAATCAATCGAACGTGCAATTACAGTTATAATGTTCAAACTTGAAGGTCAACTTATCAAACGCAATCCCGATTTTCAGATGAATAATCGTCTTTTGCTTGATAAAATTGATTTCAAAACAAATACCGTGACGATTGACGGCAAAAAATATCCTCTCAATACAGATCATTTTCCGACGATTGACAAAGATTCAAAAAATCCGTATAAATTGACGACTGACGAACATAAAATTATTGATGATTTGAAGCAATATTTCCAAGAGAGTGCACTTCTTCAGCAACATGTCGATTATCTTTACAAAAACGGAAATATTTATAATCGTTATAACGGAAATTTGTTGTTTCATGCGTGCGTACCGATGAATGAAGACGGTACTTTCAGGGAGTTGAAATTCGGCGGCGAAATTTACAGCGGACGAGATTATTTTGATTACAGTCAGCAAAGAGCAAGAGCTGCATATTTCAATCGCGAACCTTACGGATTAGATTTTATGTATTTTCTTTGGTGCGGCAGAATTTCGGTTACAGCCGGTCGTGAAATGAAAACTTTCGAGAGAACATTTATTGATGATCAATCGACTTGGGTTGAAACTTCCGATCCGTATTTCAAATTGATTGACAATGAAGAAATTTGTATAAAAATTTTGAATGAATTTGATCTCGATCCGGAAAAAGGACATATCATCAATGGACATGTTCCGGTCCAAGTTCGCAAAGGTGAAAATCCCGTTAAAGGAAACGGCAAAGCATTGGTAATTGACGGCGGATTTAACAAAACTTATCACAAAAAGACGGGAATTTCAGGCTATACTTTGATTTCAAATTCTCGCGGTCTGAGACTTCTTCAACATCAAAAAATTGCTGACGTTCGGACTGCATTGAAAGAAAATCGCGATATTGAATCAGTTTCAAATGCCGTCGAGATTCAAAATTATCGCACGACCATAGGAGATACCGATCTCGGACTAAAAATTAAAGAAGATTTGAAGGACTTGCAAAATCTTCTCAACGCATATAAAAACGGAATTTTAAAGCCGACGAAGTAACGGAGAAATTACAATGAGAAAAATGACAAAACAAATTAAAGTCGGAAATATTTTAATCGGCGGCAATGCTCCAATTTCGGTTCAATCAATGACGAATACGAAGACGACCGATACAAAAGCGACGGTTGAACAAATTGAATCGTTGGTTGAGGCAGGCTGTGACATTGTAAGATTGGCAGTTCCCGACATGGATGCCGCAAAAAATCTCGGAAATATTATTAAAGCCGTTAAAATTCCGTTGATTGCAGATATTCATTTTGATTATAAATTGGCGATTGAATCAATTCATCAAGGAATTTCGGCCTTGAGATTAAATCCCGGAAATATAGGCGGAGAGGCTCATGTTAAAAGCGTCGTGAATGAGGCGAAAAAATATAAAATTCCGATCCGAATCGGAGTAAACGGCGGTTCATTAAGTCGAAAACTTTTAAAAAAATACGGCGGTGTGACTGCTGAGGCTCTCGTTGAATCTGCACTTGAACATGTGAAAATTTTGGAAGATGAAAATTTTTTCGACATAAAAATTTCAATCAAAGCGCATGATGTGCCGTTGACATTGTCGGCATATCGATTGATGAGTGAAAAAGTAAATTATCCTCTTCATCTCGGAATCACGGAAGCAGGAACGATTAATACAGGAGTTATAAAATCGGCAGTCGGAATCGGTGCACTTTTGGCTGAAGGAATCGGCGATACAATCAGAGTTTCATTAACAGGCGATCCTGTTGTTGAAGTAAAAGTTGCAAATGAAATTTTAAAATCACTCGGCTTGAAAGATTACGGCGCAACATTGATAGCATGTCCGACATGCGGCAGAACGAAGATTGATTTGCCGAAAATTGCCGAAGAAGTCGAAAAAAAATTATCGGCAATAAAATCAAATATAACTGTCGCGGTAATGGGCTGCGTCGTTAATGGACCCGGAGAGGCTCGGACGGCTGATGTCGGAATTGCGGGAGCTGACGGTGAAGGAATTATTTTCCGTAAAGGTGAAATAGTCCGAAAAGTTCCCGAATCCGAATTAGTCAATGAGCTTTTCAAAGAGATTGACGAAATATTACTGACGAAAAATTAATAAAAAAAATGACTGAGCAAATTTTAAATTCACTCGGTCAATTTTTTTTACATTGAACGCACGATTGAATAAGAATCATTTTGAGGATTATTCGCGAAAAAAATATTTCCGTTAATGAAATCGCGACCTTCCAGAAATCCTTGTTGAGTCAAAAAATTTCTGAGATGTTCATAATATCCGACGAAGATGAAAAATAATTTTTTAGAATTAAATTGGCGCATATTTTTAACGAGAAGTTCAACGCTGGGATTTGGAGGAATTGCGGCATTGATGATTAATTCATTCGGCGAAATTGAAAATACATTGCTCAATACGGCAAGTGAATTGAAATCGGTGAAAAAAGCACGTTCCTTTCCTGCCAAAATTTTTGTAATTTGAACGGACAAATTTGCTCTTTCCGAATAAATTTGACAAATCTTTTTAAAAAGATTGCCGAGCATATCGACATTAAACCAAGGAGTTTTAGAAAAATATTCAAGATAGAGACGAGAATAAATATCTGAAATGTCAAGATTGATGCCGATTCCTAACGGACTTGAATTGTAATGATAAATGACGCGTTCAATTTTATAAAATTTGTCGCGGCGATTCCAGCAGACATATGTATTAAAATCTTTCGAGAGTTTCAAATAATTGGTTGAAAAACAATAATTTAAAATGTCTTGATCCAA
>CAJOPN010000002.1 GCA_905236285.1 uncultured Selenomonadaceae bacterium
ATAAATATCTTCAGGAAAAACTTTGCAATCTTTATTAAATTCTTCATTGCCGAAAATTACCGAACGCTTATAAATTTTTCCCCACAGCGGTCCGCCATCAATTAACATTGATTTATATTTTTCGTCATCCATAACTCCAAAATTTAATAATCCTCCGTGATGTTTTGGTTCGGTCGGAATCATTGTATGTTCATATACTTGGCAGTAACTGAATGCTACTGTATCAATCCCCCCCCCCTTCTTTAGCTGCTGTCAACGCTTTTTCATAACAATCCGGCGAAACCCAATCATCTGCATCCACATAGCAAATCCATTCGCCTTTAGCATGTTTAAAACCAAAATTTCGACCACCGCCGGGAAAACGATTTTTTTCAAGATGAAAAACTCGAAAAAATTTTGGATATTCTTTTTCGTAAAATTTTAAAATGTCCAAGGAATTGTCTGTGGAAGCATTATCAACGGCAATAATTTCCATTTCACCGCCTTTTTTCAAATAAGTTTGATTGACGAGTGAATCCAAGCAATATTCAAGGACACCATTAGCAGCAGTATTATAAACTGATAAAATGACGCTCAATTTCATAAAATGATCTCCTTCAAATTATACTTCTGCGATTTGTTCCTGCGTCAGAGATTTAAGACCTTTTTTGTTTAAAACAGATTCAGCTCTTTTAACGTCAGTTACTTTGAAAATCATGTATGCACGTTCTTTTCCTGCAAAGGCATACATATACTCAATATTTACTTCAGATTCGGTGAATGACTGCAAAATTTTATCGAGACTTCCGGCCTCATCAGAAATTGCATAAATTAAAACCGGCGTAAATCTTGCAATGAAATTTTCTTCCTTTAAAACGTTTGTTGCCTCATAAACGTTATTGACGAGCATTCTCACGATTCCGAAATCATTTGTGTCGGCAAGTGAGAGCGCACGAATATTTATTTTGTGGTCGGCAAGAATTTTTGTCATGTTGTTCAAAGTACCGGGCTTATTTTCAAGAAAAACTGAAATTTGATTGACACTCATATTTAACACCACCTTAAATTTTGCGTTTGTCAATTACTCTTACGGCTTTGCCTTCACTTCTTGCGATAGTTTTCGGCGCAACGAGATTAACCTTCGCTTTAATTCCGAGCATTGATTTTAATCCGTCTTCCAAAACTTTTTTGCGTGATTGAATTTCGCCGACATTATCGGTAAACATATCCGGAGTCATTTCAACATTAATATCAAATGTATCGGTATTATTCACGCGATCGACGACAATTTGATAATTCGCCGCATAACCGTTATTAAGCAGAACAGTTTCAATTTGGCTTGGAAATACATTAACGCCGCGAATGATAAGCATATCATCAGAACGACCTTTAGGCTTGCTCATTCTGATATGAGTTCGTCCGCATGAACATTTTTCACGTGTGAGAGTGCAAATATCACGAGTGCGATAACGAAGGAGCGGAAAACCTTCCTTGTCAAGCGACGTGAAAACCAATTCGCCTTGAGTTCCTTCGGGCAAAACTTCACCTGTTTCGGGATTAATAATTTCGGCGATGAAATGATCTTCATTAATGTGCATGCCGTGTTGTTCTGAACATTCGAAAGCAACTCCGGGACCTGAAATTTCAGTCAATCCGTAAATGTCATATGCTTTAATTCCCAAAACTTTTTCAATATCACGGCGCATTTCTTCAGACCAAGCCTCTGCTCCGAAAATTCCCGCTTTAAGAGGAATATCTTCAGGTTTGTATCCCATTTCTTTCATAGATTCGCCGAGATAAGCCGCATAACTCGGAGTGCAGCAAAGAATAGTTGCCTGCAAATCCATTATAAACATAATTTGACGTTCAGTATTACCGCTGCTTGCAGGAATAGTTAAACAGCCGACTTTATGAGAACCGCCGTCGAGACCTGCGCCGCCCGTGAAAAGTCCGTAACCGTATGAAACTTGGCAAACATCTTCATTAGTTCCGCCTGCTGCGACTATTGCTCTTGCACAACATTCATTCCACATATCAATATCATTTTGTGTGTAAAAAGCAACGACACGTTTGCCTGTAGTGCCTGATGTTGAATGAATCCTTACACAGTCTTTGAGAGGACGTGCCATCAATCCGTAAGGATAAGCCGCTTTCAAATCGTCCTTCATCAAAAACGGCAATTTGTGAAGATCATCGATTGATTTAATGTCGTCAGGCGTTACACCTTTCGCCTGCATTTTTTTTCGATAATATTCAACATTATCCCAAACATATTTGACTTGTTTAGGAAGTTTTTCATTTTGAACGGCACGAATTTTTTCGAGAGATGCACATTCAATTTCAGGCTGAAAATAATTTTCCATAAAATTTTTTTCCTCGATTCATTTTAAGATTTTTAAAAAAATTTTTTCGACGAAAGAATTATAAAACAAATTTTTTTTGCGTGCAACAATTTTATAAAAAAATGCTTGACATAAATTAAACGATGTGCTAATATAAATTTCGTTCAGCGGGTTGTGAGAAAATTGCAACGTGAATAAATCGCGGGGTGGAGCAGTCGGTAGCTCGTCGGGCTCATAACCCGAAGGTCGCAAGTTCAAGTCTTGCCTCCGCAACCAAACGCTGATGTAGCTCAGTCGG
>CAJOPN010000003.1 GCA_905236285.1 uncultured Selenomonadaceae bacterium
AAATTTGATCCGCAAAAATAATTTTGGAGATGATAAAGCTGAAATTTATTAAAAAACCGATGGAAATTGAAAAAAGGTCTTTTGAAATTATCGCACCTCATTTAAAAAATTTAAATCTCAATGACGATGAAAAAAAAATTTATTCACGAATGATTCATGCCGCCGGTGATGTAGAATATGCACCGATAATTAAAATTTCATCAAATGCAATCGAAGCGGCGAAAAATGCAATTAAAAACGGCTGTAATATTTTTACTGATGTTGAAATGGTACGCACGGGAATTAACAAAAAAACTTTAAAAAAATTCGGCGGAGAAGTATTTTGCAAAGTGGCTGACGATGAAATAAAAAAAATCGCCGAACATGAAGGAATTACTCGATCAATGGCGGCAATGAGAAATTTCGGTAAAAAATTAAATAATTCAATCATTGCAATCGGTAATGCTCCGACTGCTCTTTTTGAAGTTTTAAGATTAATTCGCGAAGAAAATATAAATCCGGCTGTAATCGTCGGTATTCCTGTCGGATTCGTCGGAGCGGCTGATTCAAAAAAATCTCTCGTCGAACAAAATAAAATTCCTTTCATAACCGTTGAAGGTACGAAAGGAGGAAGTCCGATTGCAGTCGCCGCAATCAATGCAATTATTTACATGCTCGACAATTCACGCTGATTTATTTCTCTCGTAAAGTACTCTCAAGCCGTTAAGCGTCAAAAAATGATCTATATTGTCAATCGTCTTTGATTCTTTTGAAATCATCGTTGCCAATCCGCCGGTAGCGATGACTTTCATTTTTTCAGAACCGTATTCAATTTTTATTCGCCTTACTATTTCATCAATCTGACCAACGTATCCGAAAATTATTCCGGCCTGCATTCCGTGAATTGTATTATGACAAATAATATTTTTCGGCGGCACAAGTTCAACTCCGGGTAATTTTGCAGTCGATTTGATTAATGCCTCGCTTGATGACATTATTCCCGGTGCAATTACTCCTCCCATAAAGTCGCCGTTTTCATTTATTACATCAAACGTTGTCGCCGTTCCAATGTCAATTATAATTGCAGGTCCGCCGTATTGATCAAATGCTCCGACAACATTGACGATTCGATCTGCTCCTATTGCACGAGGATTTTCATAATGCAAAATTATTCCTGTCTTCATTCCGGGACCGACTATCAACGGTTTTATTTTGAAATATCTTTCGCACATTTTCGCAAAAGGAACTACCAGAGGAGGAACGACTGACGAAATAATTATGTCGCTGATGTCTGAAATTTCAAGTCCTTGATAACGGAATAAATCGTTTATAAGCATTCCGTATTCATCACCGGTTTTTTGTCTGTCCGTCGATACTCTCCAATGCTGCTGCAAATTTTTTTCAATATAAGTTCCCATCACAATGTTGCTGTTGCCTATGTCTATTACAAGTAACAAAATTTTTTCCTCCAAACTTTTTTTAATTGTTTAAGCTGTCAAAAATTTTTATAAAATCTTCTTTCGATTCGGCACGATTGATTTTGTCTCTGAATTCTGCTCCTCCCGTTAATCCTTTCGTGTACCATGCCGCATGTTTTCTCATTTCGCGGATTCCGATATATTCGCCTTTGAATTTTAAAAGTAAATCCAAATGTCGTTTGAGAATTAAAATTCTTTCCTCAATCGTCGGCGGATTTATTTTTTTTCCTGTCATCAAAAAATTTTTCAATCGTTTAAAAATCCACGGATTTCCCATCGCCGCTCGTCCTATCATAAATCCGTCGGCATCCGTTTCTTCAATTATTTTCTTCAAACTTTCTTCATCGCGAATGTCTCCGTTTGCAATCACCGAAATTTTTACGGATTTTTTTACTTTTGCAATTTCTGTCCAATTCGCAATTCCCGAATAAAATTGTTCGCGAGTTCTTCCGTGAACGGTTATAAATTTCACTCCGCAATTTTCGGCAATTTTTGCAATCTCGACGGCGTTAATATTTTCTTCATCAAATCCGAGACGCATTTTCACACTCACAGGCAAATTTGTTGAACTGCACAGAGCTTTTAAAATTTTTTCGACGAGTTGAGGATTTTTCATTAATGCAGAGCCTTCTCCGTTTTTTACGATTTTCGGCGCAGGACATCCCAAATTAAAATCAATCGCACTTACATTTTTTAAATTTGAAATATATTTTGCAGATTCCGAAACATAATCCGGATTACTTCCGAAAATTTGAACGGCAATCGGTAATTCTTCATCAGTAAAATTCAACATACCGAAAGTTTTTTGACTTTTGTAATGAATTCCCGTCGAACTTACCATCTCCGAAAACATTAATTCATCAAAATCACCGAGTTCACGAATTAAAATTCTGAATGCGTTGTCGGTTACTCCTGCCATAGGAGCCAAATATATTTTTTTATTCAACAAATTTTGCCTCACTGCCTGTTTCTTTTTTTGTGACTTCCAATCTTACCGGTATTCTGTATTTCAATGATTCGACATGTGAAATTATTCCGACCAGTCTTCCGCCTTCCTGCAATGTCATTAATGCTTGTATTGCATTTTTTAATTTTTCGTTGTCGAGCGTGCCGAATCCTTCATCAATGAATATTGTATCAAGTTTCATACCGCCGTATTTACTTTGAACCGCGTCTGCAAGTCCCATTGCCAACGCCAGCGATGCCAAAAATGATTCGCCGCCTGAAAGTGTTTCAACCGGTCTGGTTGTGCCGTGATATGCGTGATAAATTTCCAGTTCCAAACCTGCCTTCGATGATTTTTTTTGTGCCGCAATTTTATTTCTCAACTCATATGCTCCGCTGCTCATTATTTTTAATCTTTGATTAGCCGCGTCAATTACCTTTGCCAATTTTGATTGAAGTGCATACCTTGAAAATGATATTTTATTTCCTTCCGATCCTTGAATTTTTTTTCCTCCCGCGACATTTGACAGCATATTCCAAATTTTATATTCAGCCTCTGTTTTTGAACTTTGCTCTTTGATTTTTTTCAACGTTTCAAGCTGTTCTTTTTGCCGGTTCAATTTCGATTTCAATTCTGCAATTCTGTCTTTATGATTCGTCAGCATTTCATCAATTTCATCAAATTTTTTTTGCAATTCTTCTACTTTCGGTCTGACTTTATCGGCAATTTCTTTTTTTATTTTTTCGTGATCTTCTTTTTTTATTTGAAGTGTTTTTTTCGCCGCCTCAAAT
Source organism: uncultured Selenomonadaceae bacterium (assembly GCA_905236285.1). Taxonomy (GTDB): domain Bacteria; phylum Bacillota; class Negativicutes; order Selenomonadales; family Selenomonadaceae; genus Quinella. Next base: position 3,195 of record CAJOPN010000003.1, read on the forward strand.
TGTTTGCTCAATGTATTAAAATTTGTCTCCGCTTTCGTCCAAGCCGTTTTCATTGTATTTAATTTCAATTCAAATTTTTTTATCGTCTCGTCCAATTCTTCAATTTTTAAATCGAATGTTTTTAATTCTTCTTCAATTTGATTTTTTTGTGCCTTATAAATTCCCAAAAATTCAGCCTCAGTTTTCGATGTTTTATCTTTCTTTTCTTTTGCTTTCTCAAAATCTTCTTTTGCGCCTTTGATTTTGATTTCGCCTTTCTCTATTTTTTCATTGCACCATTTTAATTTGTCTGCAGCCATTTTCGCGGCATTTAACTCTTCATTTGCCTTTTTTGTTTCGCCGACTTCTTTCATTTCTTCGAGTTGTTTTTGTTTTTCCTCAAGCTGAGTTTTTATTTTTGTAAATTCATTTTGAGTATTGTTCTTTTCGACATCAAATTTTTTTAATATTTCGTTTTCCTTTTTTATTTCGATATCTGACGGCGTTTCTATTGAAGATTGTGCAATTTTCGGATGATGAATCGAGCCGCAGACCGGACACGGATCACCTTCGGACAAATTCGCCGCCAAATGTGCCGCACTCCCTTTTCGCCATTTTTCATTGAGTTCATCAACTTTTTTCTGTTGGTTCATATATTTTGAATTGACATTTTTAAAATTTTTTTCTGCGATAATTAATATTCTTTTAAATTGAGAAATTTTTTCAAGCAATTCATCACGAATTTTACATTCACGCAATTTTTTTTGAGCCGTGTCAAATTTCGCCGCCTCTTGAATGTAATTTTCTTTTTCGCGTTTAAGTCTTTCAAGCCAATATTCGCAATCATTGACCAATTTTTCAGCCGCTTTGAATTGTTCATCAGCCTGCTTTGATTTTTCTGCTGCCTCTGAAAGTTTTTGTTTCGTCGATTCGAGATTTTTAAAATTTTTTTGAACTTTTTGCAATAAATTTATATCCGTCTCCAATTTCAAACGTTGAGCTTCTTCACTTTTTCGCAATTCATATTCTTCATGTGCCGTTTGAAATTCTTTTGAAGTTTTGGAAAGTTCTATTTCGGCAATTTTTATTTCTGAAATTTTTCTTTCCAAATCAGTAAATTTTAAATCAAGCTGTCTGCCTTCATTTAAAATTTTATTTGCTTCATCACGCGATTTTTTTAATGTTGATTCTTCCTGAGTCAATTTTTTTAATTCATCGGTTTTATCGTCAATCAATTTCAATAATTCGTCCGAATTGCCGACATTTGCATCCGTTAAAATATTGTTGTATCTCAAGCTGAAATTTTTTAATTCATTTTCTTTTGCCCTTGAACGTTCATAAAGTTCATTCTCCAATTTTTCATAAAAATCCGTCTTAAATAAAACTTTTAAAATTTTTTCGCGTTCTTCGGAATTTGCAGTTAAAAATTTTTGAAATCGTCCTTGCGGCAAAAATACTACTTGACGAAATTGATCGCTTTCAAATCCTATCAATTCTTCAATTTTGTTTGTGACATAAGATGTTTTCTGTTCAATCAATTTTTCATTGCCGTTGAAATCTATTTCGTAAAGTTCCGCTGTTGATTCCTGTTCTCTCGTGCCTTCACCTTTTTTTCTTGCAATTATTTGTTTCGGCTTTCTCATCACACGATATTTTTTTTGACCGAGTGCAAAAGTAAAATTCACAAAAGTTTCAACGGAACTGCTTGCCTGTTCAGATCGCAGCATGGATTTTGAACGCTCTCCCCCGCATGAATCATCATAAAGTGCATAACAAATTGCGTCGAGAATACTTGTTTTTCCGGCTCCGGTCTCTCCGTGAATTAAAAACATTTTTTTATCTTTCAAATGCTCTTCAAAATTCAATTCAATTTTATTCACATAAGGTTCAAACGCCGCCAATTCCAATTTTATCGGTCTCAATTAATCTCACCGCCTTTTATTTCGTTAAAACATTCCATAAAAGCCGATCTTTCATCTTCATTCATTCGCCGTCCCGTCATATCCTTAAAAAATGTTTCGAATAATTCCGCATCGCTGAGATTTTCTCTTTCTCTCAATGCTTTACTTTCCGCTATTTCCTTTTCGGATATATTTTCAACTCCCAAAAGATTTTCAAATTTTTCTCTTCGCAGTACTTCACCGGCATTGTAAGGATTTTCATCTTTCAATCTCACCAAAAGATAATCATTGCTTTTAACTTGTTTTTCCAAAATATCATTCAAAAAGCCGTCGATAATTTTTACATCATGCAGCGGAGTAAGCGAAATTGAATTTATATTAATATTTCCTTCGCCGTCCATTTCAACAATGTCGATTCCTTTTTTATGATTTTGTTCGTCGAATGAATATTTTAATAATGAACCGCTGTAACGAATTTTTTCGGCAATTTTAAATTGAGGTTTATGCAAATGTCCGAGTGCAACGTAATCAAAATTAATAAAAATTTCAGGATTAATTTCATCAATTCCGCCGACCATTTCAATTTCTGATTCCGAACGTTTTCCACCTTTAATAAACAAATGAGCGATTGCAACATTTCTTTTATTCGGTTTAATTTTTTTTCGTGAATCGTCGACAAGAATTTTTGCAGCCTCGTCGAAATCAATATAATTCTTTATATTAAATTCTTCGCGGACTTTCGGCGGATAAAAATAAGGAATCATCGAAAAATAAATATCGCCGAAATCGTCTGACAAAATTACAGGTTCAGAATCTTGAATAATTTTTGTACGCAAAAAAAATCTGTTGCTCTCGAAAAGTTTTGAACCGAAATTTAATCTTGAACTGTTATCGTGATTGCCGGCAATGCAGAGGACAGGAATTTTCTTTTCAAGAATGATTTTCGTTAAAATTTCGTCGAATAAATCAACAGCCGCAGTCGGAGGCATTCCGCTGTCATAAATATCACCTGCTATTATAATTGCTTCAGGTTTTTGATCGTCAATCAATTTTAAAAATTCATTTAGTATATAAATTTGGTCTTCGATTAACGAATGTTCATGTAATTTTTTTCCGAGATGCCAATCAGCAGTATGTATAAATCTCATAAAAATCTCCCGTCAACAAAAAAATTTTCATCTCCAAAAAAATTTTTTTTTGATAAGAGACAAAAATTTTAATTAAAAAAATATTCACATTTTCGTATAAGGCGTTGCAATTTTAATAAAAGTTCTTCCGCACTTGCAAGGCTCGCTCATTCGTCGAACTGCCTGTCCCGTGCGATAACGAATTAACGGCATTGCCTGTGCAGATAAAGTTGTTATGACAAGTTCGCCCATTCTGTCATTTTCGTCCAAAATTTCTTCGCTGTCAAAATGCAAAAGTTCTGCGATAAAATTATCTTCCTGCAAATGCAAACCGTTTCTTTCCTTGCATTGATAAATTATTCCGGCAAATCCGATTTCAGGCGGCGCAAACATATTGTAAACGGTTGAATGCATTCTTTCCTGAATATGCTGCTGAAGAGGATTTTGAATATTGCTTGTATTAATGCAAAATGCTTTTGAAATCGGATAATCAATAATATTTTTTCCTGTAGCTTGAAGTTGAATAACAAGCTGCATAATTAATTGAGGAGTGCTTATCAACGTATCAATGCTGACAATTTCAATCAGCCGCAGCCATTGACGATAATCCGTACCGAGTGGAACGACAGTTGCGCCGATCGATTCGAGAGCATAGAGAATATCAAGAAATTTACTGTTTGAAAGATCGCCTTGAATTCCGACGATTGAACCTCTCGTAACATCTGCTGCAATAAGACAGCGCGTCATCATTTCGACATCATTAAAAATATCGTCTTTGGTATATAATTTTGTAATTTCGCCGCTTGAATCAATTTCGTGACTGAATCTGAGTACGCTCGAAAGTGGAAGAGTCAAAATATCCAATGCGTCGGCTCGATGCAATGCGGCGCGATTCAAAAACGGCAATTTTTTTAAATCGTCCAATGATTTAATGCAATCGGGATTTATTTTTCTTTTGCGAAATATCTGATTATAATATGCACTTTTTTCATAAGCCCATTCGACAGTTTTTTTGAGACGTTCAAGCTGCAATTTTTTTAAATCTTCGCGGCTCATCGTTTCTACCTGTTCATTCGCGTACATGATCTCACTCACTTTATTTTTAAGAATTGTCTTTCACTAAAAAAATATCTCCCATTGAGCCAGTTTCTACTCGTAAATTTTTATACTTAAGCAAATCATTTATCGGATACAAATTTACATTTTTTTTATCATTATGCATTTCACTAATCATAATAAAATAATCATAGCAATCATTGAGTAACGTAACCATTTTTTCAAACAGTCCGCTCTGATTCCAAGTCATAGGGTTAAATTCCATGAAGATCGGAATACTGTTATTCATAATTAAATTTTTTGCTCCAATCAAAACTTGAGGTTCAAATCCTTCAGTATCTATCCAAATATATTTTATTTCTTTTGGATTAATATTATTTTTTGTGATGTAATCATCGAGTTTTATAATATGAATTGTCTCAGTCGGCAATCCTTCCGAATCAGGAATAATTGTATTGTGACCTGGATTTGAAGGCGTAATGTGCATTATTTGTTCACTTTCGTGATCACCAAGACCGAAATTTTCAAGAATTGAATCATCCGACATGTTATTCAATGCCACATTCATTTTGAGAAGCATATAATTTGTTGAATCAGGTTCAAAGGCAAGTATTTTTAAATTTTTATCAAATTTGTGTTTAAAATAAATACAAGTTGTGCCGATGTTGGCTCCCAAGTCTAGAAAATACCCCCCCCCTGATTATTTTCATTATTATAAAATCGTTTTGCAAGAAAATAAAATATTTCCATATCATTAGCTGCAAAATTTTCTCTCAAAAGGTAAGTCAATCTCATAATCGCCAAATCTCTTGCAGTAGCTATGTAAGAAAGTCCATCCTTCGTTGTGCAGGTTATGAATTTGTTGTTACGACGTTCTATATAAAAATCAAGCTGACGATGAATCATTGTATAATTTAATTCTCGCGGCTTAAATAATGTATAAAATGCTTGAAGATTTGACATCCAGCTTGAATCATCGAGTGCATAAATTATTTTCTCAGATTGAATTTGCAAATCACTCAAAACGAGTTTGAAAGCATCACGCATTTTTTGTTCAAAAATTAAAACATAATCCCAAGAGGAATTTACAATTATGGCTCGTTGTTGATTACTGTTTTCAGGTCTTATAACATTAACAACTTCAATTTTATCGACGTTGAGGAATTTATCAATCCAATTTTTACTGTTGCCGACGTAATCCAGTATCAAAATTTTTGTCATATGATCCTTCCTAATTAAAAATCATTTCTGCGGTTTCTGATAGAAAAACGGTTTGTAACTTGTATATCCGATTTTTCTGAAATTTAAAATTGCTTCGGTCGCTCCGACAAAAAGTATTCCGCCGGGTTTAAGAGAATTCAGGAAATTTGTATAAAGCTGATCTTTTGCTTCTTCCGTAAAATATATTACGACATTTCTGCAAAGTATAAAATCAAAACCTTTTTCAAACGGATCTTTTAATAAATTGTGTCTTTTAAATTCGACGGCTGATTTTATATCGGAATTGACTGCATATTTTCCGTCAGATGTTTTTGTAAAATATTTTGTCTTTCTGTCCGGTCTCATAGCTTTTATTTCATTTTCCATGTAAACGCCTTTACGTGCCTTTGCAAGAATATCAATATCAAGATCGGTTGCAAGGATTCTGTGTCTGACATTCGGCGTTAATTCTTTCATTATTATTGAAAGAGAATAAGGTTCTGCACCTATTGAACAGCCTGCACTCCAGATATTAAGTTTCGGCGAGTTTTTCATAAGGTACGGAATAATATCTTTTTCGATCATATCAAATTTATCGGGATTTCTGAAAAATTCAGAGACGTTTATTGTCAAATATTCAATGAACTCTGCAAATTCTTCCTTGCTTTTGCAAACTTTATCGAAATATGCAACGAATGAATCCATTTCGGCACGTGTTACCAGATTGCCGATTCTGCGTTTCATCTGCGGTTCTTTGTAAAGCTGCAAATCAATTCCCGTTTTTTGATCTAATTTTTTCTTGAACAATTCCCAATCGTTATTATCCATCATAAATTTTCGACCTCCTCACATTTTTCAAAATTTTTTTAATTGTATCATTTAATTTTGAAAATTTCAACTCAATTTTTATTTTTACTCAAAAGTTGTAATTCCTGCCTATGAAAAAATTTTCTTGACATTAAAAAAAAAATTTAGTAAAATATTTTTCGGCAAACGCAAAGGGGCATCGCCAAGTTGGTAAGGCACCAGACTCTGAATCTGGCATGCGTTGGTTCGAGTCCAGCTGCCCCTGCCAATTTTTTTTTGTAAATTTTTACCATGAACGGCGTTTTTTATCTATTCGTGCAAGTCCTATCAACATCAAAAATCCAAATATTTCCATTCTTCCGATTATCAATATTGCACAACATAAAATTTTCATTACGCCGGGCAGTTTTAAAAAATCACTCGTTTCACAAATTCCCGGCAAAGGTCCGATATTCGTCAAACATGCCGTCGTCATTGCTACCGACGTTGAAAAATTTTGTCCGCTCAACGATAAAATTACTGAAAATATAAACGAAGTCAACAAACTCAGAAAAAAGAAACTCAAAACTCTTCCGACAATTTTCATCGGTACTGATTCTCCGCTTACTTTTATACTCGTTATCATTCGCGGATGAATTACTTTTAATGTTTCTGTTTTCGCCAATTTAAATAAAATTATTATACGAATTATTTTTAAACCACCTGTGACCGATCCCATACAACCGCCGAATGCCGCCAGAATATATAATAAAAATTTGTCATAGTCCGGTATCTTTCCCACTTCAATAAAATTTATTCCGGTCGTGCTTATATATGAAACGATATGAAACAATGCCATTCTGAAACTTATATTACCGTCAAATTTTGTATTTTCAATAAAAATCGTAAATGTCATAAATATCATTACAAAAAATATCGTGAAATTTAAAAATTCTACTTCCGAATTGCCGAAAAATATTTTTAAATTCGTTACGATATTTTTTTTCAATATTTTTAATGAAAAATTACTTTTCGGCGGCAAAATTGTATTGAGCAATCGAAAATATAATAAAAAATTTCCGCACGCCATTAACATTGTAAATATCGCCGCATATTCCGAATAAATATTTCCTCGTCCCGCAAAGTAATTTCCGCCGCCTGTTGATATACATCTCATCGCCATAATTATTGAATCCCAAATATTTAATCCCGACATTTTAAATAAAATTACTGAAATTATCGTCAAAATTATATATATTTTTAATATTTTTCGTGCCATTGTTCTCATTTGCCCGATCATCGACGAAAATATTTGTCCTTGATTCAATGATAATTCCATTCCGAAACAACCGCTTACTTCAGGCAGTATCGTCACTAATAAACTTAAAAATACAAATGATCCCGTCCACATTTGCACCGCTTGCCAAAATTTTAATACGTATTCCGATTTCTCCGGCAAAAATGATACTCCGGCAGCTGTTAAATTTGAAATTGTCTCCAATGTTGCGTCGATTACATTTAAATTTTTCGTCGCGATAAACGGTATTTCACCTAAAATTCCCAAGATTATCCATATTAAAAATATCGAGATAACCGATTCATTTACTTTTATTCTTTTTTTATGTTTTCGTCCGTAATAAGTAAAAATCATTCCGATTATAAAACTTATCATCATCATTGAAAAAAATATCGTCAAAAAATTTTTTTCGTCCGTTTCAATTAAAATATATAAAATCGGAAAAATATAAGCAATTGAAATTACGAAACATGCTCGTCCGAGTATGAAGTATATTGTTTTTTTGCTCATAAATTTTTCTCCGATTCATTTAAACCATTCCATTACTTTTTGCGCATAATCCATCAAAATAAACAAAATTGCTCTGTCTCCCGGTAAAAGAATTGTATTGCCGTTTGGAATTGCCGCTTTTTCATCTCGAACGTACGCGCAAATCAAACATTCTTTAGGCAAATTTATTTCCATTAATTTTTTTCCCGAAACTTTTGCTCCTTCTTGAACGATTACTTCAACTGCTTCTGCCTTCGCTCCTTCCAAAATTGAAACTGAAACTATTCCGCCGCGTCTGACGAATGCCAAAACTTCACTTGCCGATAAAAGTCTTGCTGAAATTACAATGTCAATTCCGACAGTTTCGATCAACTCCGCGTATTCCGTCCGATAAATTCTGACGACGGTTTTTTTTGCTCCCATATGTTTGCAAAGAAGAGCCATCATCAGATTTAATTTATCGTCTTCGGTCAAACAAATTACCACGTCTGCAGAATTTACGCCTTCTTCAGTTAAAAGATCAATATTTGTTCCGTCGCCTAAAATTGCCATATTCGAGCCGCTCAAAAGCTCTGCCATTTCTTCACATCTCTGTCGATTTTTTTCAATAACTTTTACAAATACGCCGATTTTTGAAAGATTGACAGCCAAAGTTTTGCCGATTCTTCCTGCGCCGATTATCATTACTCTTTCGAGACGTTTTGACTCTTGATGAATAAAATTTTCGCTGAATTTTGAAATCTCTTCGGGAAATCCGATGAAATATGCATTGTCGTGAATTTGAAAAAAATCGTCGCCATGAGGAATTATCATTCTGTGATTTCGCAAAATCATTCCGGCTAAAACTCCCTTAGGCAATTTTAATTTTTTCAGCGGAATATTTGCAAGTTTTGAACGTTTATTTATTTTTGCCTCGAAAAGTCGAATTTTTCCGTGAGCAAAATCTTCAACATCAAGTGCGGCAGGCATCGTCAAAATTCTGTAAATTTCATTCGCCGCAATCATTTCAGGATTTAACATCAAATCAATGTCAAAAGTTTCTTTCACATAATTTTTTACTTCGCCCATGTATTGCAAATCTCTGATTCTTGCTATCGTGTGAGTGATTCCGTGTTTTTTCGCCAGAATACAGCAAACCATATTCACTTCGTCAGTTGCCGTCACCGCAATCAAAATATCTGCGCCGTTCACGTCAGGATCGTCCATCGTTATCGGACTTGCACCGTTCGCCGTTATTGTCAGCACGTCCAAATTATTTTTCACGGCAACAAGCTGCTCTTCGTCATTGTCTATTACAACTACTTCGTGATTTTCCCGTGAAAGCAAATCGGCAATCGTATAACCCAATTTTCCCGCGCCGACTATTATTATTCTCATTTAATCACCTCAGATTTAAAACTTCGTCAATAAATTTTCGCGCACAATCATTTGAAATTTTAGCCGTATCATCAAATTTTTTTATCTCTTCAAGTTGACTGCGCAGCTTGGTCTCCAAAAATTTATCTTTCGTCTTAAAAAATTTCAATGCAGTTAAATCAGCATATAAAATTCTTTGAAATTGTTCAAGCTGAGGTTTACATTCATTCAAAAATTCTTTTGGAAGTTTTTTTTGTAAATTTTTCGTCGCCTTGAGCAAATTATTTAATTCATTTTGAACCTTTTTAAAATTTTTTTCGTTCGGATTTTTTAAAAATTCATCAAAATAATTTTTTAAAATCTTACCGTCAGAATTACCAATATTTGCCCAATTATTTTTTAAATGCTGACTGTGATCCGCGAACATTTTAAAGTCTTCTGCACAACTGGGAATTAATTTTTCGATCGAATTGTTCCACGATTTTAAAGAAATGTAATTTTGAGGATCGTTTGTGTAATCAGCACCTGTTGCAAGTGAAATTTTGGATAAATTATAAAATTTCATCGGATTAAAAAAAACGGCATTAATATTTGAATTTTTGGGAAGATTATCAATCGGACCGAGTGCCAATTTCGATTCCATATAATCATTTACGGGATAATTCCACCAAATTCCGAGATTTTTATAAATTTTATTGACTTTTGAAAAATTTTCATCTGAAAGATCATTTAAAGCAACGCCTTTACCTGTATAAAGCACCAAAATATTTTTTGAAAGATTTTCAGAGAAATTTTTTGTATAAGATTTAATTTTGTCGTCATCGAACATATTATATTGAAAATATTCGGTTGGAACGGTGATAAGAGGCGAAATATCATCGTGAGCATTTATAAAAAATTTTTCGACGGAATTTAAAAATTGGGCCTGAGCAAATCCGTCTTTATTTTCAATGTCATCAAAAAAGATTGCAAAATCACGACAACCGAGATTATAAACTGAAGAAAGTTTTTGAACCATAAAATTTAAATCATCATCTGAAAAATTTAAATCCAGACCGGGCGAAACCGCGAAAATAAACTTTACATTATTTTTTTTTGCTGAATCAATTAAAATTTTAATTTCATCCAATTTATCTTGAGGATAAGGCACACGCCAATTTTCGCGATGAAAAGAATCATCTTTCGGAGCATAAATATAAGCGTTGAAATTAAATTCACGGCAAAATTTGAATAAATCAACACGCTGTTCATTCGTGAAGGGAGTGCCGTAAAAGCCTTCGACTACTCCGCGAATCGGAATCGGATCGGCTGAAGTTTTTGAAATTGAAATTAATGTTGCAAAGAATAAAATTGAAATAAAAAATTTTTTTAAAAACAAAATAATCACCTCAAAAAAAATAGACGGTGAAAAATAATAAACGACCGTCAAAAAATTTTTAAAAAATTAATCTTCAGGCTTTGGAATCAAATCGGAAGGTTTCAAATCTTTTTTCATGGAAAATGCGGCAGTCGCAGTAAAAAGAACGTCGCTTGAAGAATTTAAAGCCGTCTCGCAGGAATCCTGCAGTACTCCGATAATAAAACCGATACCGACAACCTGCATTGCAATATCAGAATCAATTCCGAAACTTGAACAGGCAACCGGAATTAAAAGAAGTGAACCGCCTGCAACTCCCGATGCTCCGCAGGCTCCGATAGTTGAAATTAAGCAAAGCAAAAGTGCAGTCGGAAGATCAACGCTGATATTCATAGTGTAAGCAGTAGCCAAAGACAAAACTGCAATCGTAATTGCCGCTCCGCTCATGTTGACAGTTGCTCCGAGCGGAATTGAAATTGAATAAAATTCGGGATCAAGTCCGAGACGTTTGCACAAATTCATATTGACAGGAATATTTGCAGCTGAAGAACGTGTGAAAAAAGCATATATTCCGCTTTCTTTGAGTGTCGCAAATACCAAAGGATACGGATTCATGTGAAGTTTCAAAAAAACTATCAAAGGATTCATAATCAAAGCAACGCTGAAAAATACTCCGAGCAAAACTGCCAAAAGTCTTGCATAACCGAGAAGAGTTTCAACTCCGCTTGTTGCAATCGAATCGGCAACGAGTCCCATTATTCCGAAAGGTGCAAGTCGAATTACCCATTGCACAACTTTTGTAACTGCTTTTGCCAAATCGGATATAATTTTGTGAGTTTCAGCGCCTGACGATTTCAACGCCAAACCGATTATTACTGCCCATGCCAAAATTCCGATATAATTCGCAGTCGTGAGAGCATGAATCGGATTGTCAACAATATTCATTATAACATTTTGCAAAACTTCAACAATTCCCGACGGCGGAGAAATTTCAGCGTCGGACATTTGCAATTTTAAAGTTGTCGGAAATAGAAATGATGCGGCGACTGCAACGAGTGACGCGCAGAAAGTTGCGAACATATACAAAAAAATTATCGGTTTCATTACTTTTGACGGTTCGGATTTTTGACTCAATGCGTTAATTACGAGTACAAAGACGAGAATCGGAGCAACTGCTTTTAAAGCGTTGACGAATAATTTTCCGAAAACAGCAATCACAGGCACGACCGACGGAACGAATAACGCCAAAATTATTCCGATTACAAGACCGATTGCAATTAATTTTATAAGTGCCGTTTCGCCATAAACTTTTGCGGCTTTACTGATCAAAATTAACACCTCAATTAAAATAAAAAGCCGACATTAATTCTGCCGACTCATCACACGTTTTAAAAAAATTTTTTTATGCCATTGTCTCGACAGGATAAACGCTCACTTTGCGATTATAACGACCTTTGCGTTCAAATGCAACTTTGCCTGCGATTTTTGCAAACAATGTATCATCTTTGCCGATTCCGACATTGTTACCCGGATGAAAATGTGTTCCGCGCTGACGAACAAGAATACTTCCTGCTTTAACGATTGTATTTGCCTGTTCCTTCACGCCGAGACGTTTCGATTCGCTGTCACGTCCGTTTCTCGTTGAACTGACACCTTTTTTGTGTGCGAAAAGCTGAATATCAAATTTAATCATTTCATTCACCACCAATTTTTATTTTTCGATAATTTTAACTGCTTTCGGTACAAGCTTTTCAATTTCTTTAAGTCCGATCAGCATTGTTTGAAAGACTGCCTCAGTCAAATCATCAGGCGGAGTTTTCAATTTTAAAATTAATTTGCCGGAACTTGCATCGCCGTCAATTTCTCTTTTCAAGTGATCGACAATGCACATATAAGCGGCTTGCGATAAAGTCGAAACTCCTGCGCAATAAATATCTTGACCTCGTGGAGCAGTTCCGCTGTGACCGTTTATTGAAAAACCTGTAATTTTGTCGCCGTCAGAAAAAATTTCAGCTTTAATCATTACGCTTGAATTTTATTAATTTTAACTTTTGTAAACGGCTGACGATGACCTATGCGGCGACGATAATTTTTCTTTGATTTGTACTTGAAGACATGAATTTTCGGACCTTTTCCGTTTTTTTCGACTGTGCCGGTAACTTTTGCACCCTTTACGAACGGCTGACCAATTTTAACATCATCACCGTCAATGACAGTCAAAACTTCTTCAAAAGTAACGTCTTTGCCTTCCTCAACATCAATTTTTTCAATGACGATGCTTTCTCCTTCGACGACTTTATATTGCTTGCCGCCGGTTTTAATGATTGCATACATTTTTAATAACACCTCTTCGGATGAACTCGCCGACTTTGGTATGATTTTTCATCAATTTATAACCTCGTCGTGCGGCGTTAAAAAAATATCATATAAAAAAAATTTTGTCAAGATAATATTGACAATTACATTTGTCGGAATTTAAAATATATCGAAAAAAATTTTTTTGGAGGAATTTAATTTGCATAAAGAAAAAATTTTCGACGAAGATTCAAAAAATTATTTGCCGGTGTTTAATCGTTATAAAATTGTCGTCGATCATGGCGAAGGAGTTTACACTTTCGACAACGAGGGAAAAAAATATATTGATTTTCTCGCGGGAATTGCCGTTAACGTTCTCGGACACAATTATAAACCTCTCGTCGATGCGATTTCAAATCAAGCATCGAAAGTAATTCACATTTCAAATTTGTATTACACTCAGCCTCAAGCCGATGCCGCAATGAAATTGGTTGAATTGAGCAGATTGGACAGAGCATTTTTCTGCAATTCGGGAGCTGAAGCAAATGAAGGCGCAATAAAAATTGCAAGGAAATTTGCTCACGGAATCGACAAAAATAAATCACAAATTATAACTGCTTGGGACAGTTTTCACGGTCGGACACTTGCAACTTTGACTGCAACGGGTCAGCCGCATTATCATGAAGGTTTTGAACCTCTTCCGCAAGGTTTCGATTATGTTCATTACAATGACATTGACGAACTTGAAAAGATGATGAGCGATAAAACTTGTGCAGTCATGCTTGAGACGATTCAAGGCGAAGGTGGAGTATATCCGCCGAAAAATGATTATCTCAAAAAAGTTCGTGAACTCTGCGACAAATTCAATGCACTTTTGATTCTTGACGAAATTCAGGCAGGAATGGGACGCAGCGGAAAATTTTTTGCATATGAAAATTACGGAATCAAGCCGGATATTGTAACTCTCGCAAAAGGACTTGCCGGAGGAGTTCCGATCGGAGCATTTATTGTTACCGAAGAAGTTGCAAAATCATTCAAGCCCGGCGATCACGGTACAACTTTCGGCGGCAATCCTCTTGCATGTGCGGCGGCAAATGTCGTTCTCGATACCGTTCCCAATGAAAAATTTTTAAATCATGTCGTCGAAGTCGGAAATTATTTTGAGGAAAAATTAAAAGAATTGCAAAAAAAATATCCGTCATTAATTTCCGAAATTCGCGGCAAAGGTTTAATTCTCGGTGTGGAACTTACGGACAAAAATAAATTAAGCGGTGTCGAAATCGTCAATGAATGTATGAAACGCGGAGCAATCATAAATTGCACAGTCGGAAAAGTTTTAAGATTTATTCCGCCGCTGATTATTGAAAAATCTCATGTCGATGAAGTTTTAAATATTCTCGATGAAGTTTTGCAGAGGAGCATTTGAAAATGATTCAAGATATTTCACCGCACAAATTGCATAATGAATTTTTGACGAATATTAAACCGCGTGAAGATGATTTGATAATTTGTGTTAAGGAAAATTCATTTTTGATTGACACGCGAAAAAATGCTTTACTCTTTCCGAAACGTCAATATTTTGTCGATAGATCACTTGAAACGATTTATTTGTTTTCGATTGATGATCAAAGATTTTTTTTGCTGAATGATGAAATTTCGGAATTGCCTACAGGTTTTGAATTTATGACGCTGAAAAATATTCGCGAAAAAATTAAAAAGCCTCTTTCAATGATGTATGCCGCTTATACTGCATGGCATCTTTCACTTTGGTATCGCGACAATAAATTTTGCGGACGATGCGGAGGATTAAATAAACATTCCGATACCGAAAGAGCGATGATTTGTACTTTTTGCGCTCACATAGTTTATCCGCGAATAAATCCTGCGATAATCGTCGGCGTGACTAATGAAGATGAAATTCTTTTGACGAAATATACAGGCAAAGAATATCCGTTTTACGCATTGATTGCAGGATTCGTTGAAATCGGCGAGACTCTTGAAGAATGTGTTAAGCGTGAAGTTATGGAAGAAGTCGGTTTGAAAGTAAAAAATATTCGTTACTACAAATCGCAGTCTTGGGGAATTGCTCAAGATATTTTGTCGGGATTTTTCTGCGAAGTTGATGGCGACACGACAATTAAACTTGAACGAACAGAATTAAAAGAAGGAATTTGGGTTAAACGTAAACAGGTAATCGGACAGCCGGACGATTGGAGTTTGACCAATGAAATGATGATGGCTTTCAAATACGGCAAAATTTAAAAAATTTTCTGCTCAATGTCAACAAAATATTTGCATTTTTTTTTGTATGTGATTATAATGTTTGAGTACTTTTTTAATTTAATGAGGTGATTTAATTTATGGGACATCCTGCAACGACAAATCCGCTCATCATAATGATGATTAACATGACAGTAGTTTTCATCGTTTTGGTCTCGCTGATTTATGTTATTAAATTGATTCATTTTTTTGATCCGACGGCGAAGAAGGAAGAAGAAAAATCTGAAGAAAAAATTTCAACTCCTCCGCCTGCTCCCGTTCAAACGGCTCAAGTTGTCGAGGAAGGAATTCCTCAGGAAGTTATCGCCGTGATATGTGCTGCGCTTGCAAATTACGGTTACGCCGGCTCACAAATTCATGCGATTCGTCCGATTTTAAATAAAACTTGGGAACATTCGGGACGATATTATCACGAATAATTTAATGAGGAGGGAATTTTGTGGAATTTGTAAATGCTTTTTCCGTATCGCTGCAATCGGTTTGGTATGACAGCGGCTTTGCATCGTTCACGCTTGGAAATGGAATTATGATTGCAGTCGGTCTTTTGCTTTTGTATATGGCATTCGTAAAAGAATTTGAACCGCTTTTGCTCGGTCCTATTGCTTTCGGCTGTATCCTCGCGAATTTTCCGAATACCGGATTTTTCGGCGAAGAAATGAATGTTATGAAGGCGATCAATTACGGCATCACTTATGAAATTTTTCCGCCGTTGATCTTTTTGGGAATAGGTGCGATGACGGATTTTAGTCCGTTGCTTGCTCGTCCTTCAACTCTTTTGCTTGGAGCTGCTGCACAAATAGGCGTATTCGTTGCACTCGGTGGAGCAATGCTCGTCGGTTTTGATGTTCACGAGGCGGCGGCAATCGGAATTATCGGCGGTGCTGACGGTCCGACTTCAATTTATCTTTCAACGAAACTTGCGCCTCATCTTCTCGGAGCAATCGCAGTTGCCGCTTATTCTTATATGTCGCTTGTTCCTTTGATTCAGCCGCCGATTATGAAAGCAATGACATCTCTTGAAGAACGTCAAATTGAAATGAAGGAACTCAGACAAGTTACAAAATTTGAACGTGTTGTATTTCCGATTGTTTCAACGATTTTCATCAGCTTGCTTCTTCCGCCGATTGCTGCATTGCTCGGCTGCTTAATGCTTGGAAATCTTTTCAGAGAATCAGGCGTGACGGATCGTCTTTCGGATACTGCTCAAAATGCTTTGATTAATATCGTTACGATTTTTCTCGGAACAGGTACAGGCATGACGATGAGCGCGGAAAGTTTTTTGAAAGCCGATACACTTTTAATAATTGCTCTCGGACTCGTCGCTTTCATGGGAGGAACTGCAGGCGGTTTGATTTTCGGCAAAATTATGTGTAAAGCTACCGGCGGTCAAATTAATCCTTTGATAGGTTCAGCAGGAGTTTCGGCTGTTCCTATGGCGGCTCGTGTCAGTCAAGTCGTCGGCATGCAGGCAAAACCCGGCAACTTTTTATTGATGCACGCAATGGGTCCGAATGTTGCAGGTGTTATCGGAACTGCAGTTGCTGCCGGTACCATGCTCGCAATGTTGAAATAAAAAAAATCTCTAAATAAATTATATCGAATAAAATCACTTTCAAATTTCGCCTAATCTTGAATTTTTAATGTAATTTTAATCTTTCATTAATTGCATTCAAAGATTGGGCGTTTATTATGTTCTCAACAAAAAAATTGAGGAAGTGATTTAAATGAATGAGATAGCGAGGAAATATTTCTTGCCAATCCTTCTCGGCAGTATTATTGTCTTCGCTGTCGGTGATGAGGTTCATGCAAAATCGTTGTCGAATGAAAAAATTTCTTTCAATAATTTGGAAGACAGTTTTTGGGGAAAATTCCGCGATTCGGTTATGAAGGACAAGGATAAGAATGATCCGAACGGCGGCGAACATTCCGAACCGTCAAGAGGCGGCGACGGAGAACACGGAGGGCAAGGCGGACGCGGTGACGGACATGGCGACGGACCTCCGAGATAAAATTAAATAAAAAAAACACCGTCAACCTAAAAAATGACGGCGATTTTTTTTTGCATAAAAATTTTTAATCGTTTTCTTCACATTTAATTTTTCTGATGATTCCGTTTACAACTTTGAACTCCATTTTATATTTGTAATCGGAACTGTAATAAGTATATTCTTTGTCGTAGCTGTCGACATCAATTTTGTCAGCCTTGCCGTATGCTTTATTGAGAGCATCTTCACTCATTCCGACAATTATTCCTTCCGAAGTTGCAAATCCGCTGTCCTCAGTTACAATTTCTTCTGCACGGCTTGCACGGTTGTTGACTTCGATATAAAAGCCTTTGTAATTCCATTTGTCGCCTACAACGCTGAGAGGTTCTCCGTAAATTTCTTTGATTTTGCTTACTCTCATTCCCGGCTGAAGATCTCCGAGTACAACTTGATCACTTCTCACGGTTGCAAATGCCATTGATGATACTGCCATCAATGCGCCGCAAATTAATGCCGTCATTTTTTTGTTTTTCAAAATAAACATCTCCCAAAAAAATTTATTTATTTAATTTGAAGTTTTCGATTGAATTTGTGATATAATGTCCGAAAAATTTTTTTAATTGGAGTGATTAAAATTGTGTTTGGCATTTCCTGCAAAGATTATTGAAAAAAAAGATTTAATGGCTAAAGTTGAACTTTCAGGCGTTACTCGTGATGTAAGTTTAATGCTTTTGCCTGAGGCTCAAATCGGCGATTATGTTTTGGTTCATGCAGGTTTCGCAATGCAAATCGTTCATCAGAAAGAAGTTGATGAAATGCTTGCTTTATTCGATGAAATGGATGGTGCTCCACGTACCGTTAAAAATATTTAAATATTATTCTCCGCAATCTCAAAATTTCTTTCAGACAAATATTCAATGAGTTGGCGGTCTTTTTCTTTGTTCACATTTTCATCATATTCATCGCTGAATTCACTTACATAATATGGAACTGAATCTTCATATTCATAAGCCATTTTTTCAAAATGTTCATCAATTTTTTCGTCGGCAATTCCGAGATTTTCAGTCACGATTGATTCAAGTCTCTCAATATTCGGAACGAGATAACTCACGCCGTTTATATAAGTCCAGCGACCCGGTACAATCCCCGTTTTAAATCCTTCGCTGCTTTCATCGGCAATTTTTAAAGTTTGAGCAATTTCTATCATTTGACTGATTGATAAATCCGTTTTGACTGCATTTCGTGCCTCTTTCAATATTTCAGGCAACTTCATTACGACAGTCGGCGAACTCATTTTATCGAGACATGCACGCATAAATTTTTGCTGACGGCGTACTCTTCCGGCATCTCCTTCTTCATCACGATAGCGAACATAAGTTATTGCCGTTTTTCCGTCCATATGCTGAAGTCCCGGTTTTAAATCTATTACTAAGCCGCCGTTATCGTCCCATGGATCTTCATAAAACATTTTCTTTTCAACGTCAATATCAACTCCGCCGATTGCGTCAATCATATTTGCAAATGAATCCGTGCTGACAATTACATAATGATTAATATCAATTCCCAAAAATGATTCGACCGTGCTTTGACTGAGTGATTCGCCGCCGTAAGCATAAGCCGCATTAATTTTGTCGTAGCCGTAACGTTTTATTTTTACTCTTGTATCACGCGGAATTGACAAAAGTGAAACAGTATCTTGATTTGAATCTACCGACGCGACCATCAAAGTATCCGATCGTCCGACATCTTCATTTCTTTCATCAACGCCCATTAACATTATATTTATTCTTTCATTATTTTTCTTAATCGGTGCGATTGCCTTTTCATTTTTGACGGATTGAACATTTTCAATTTGTTTCGCCGTGTTATTCGCAAATGGCAATTCATTAAAATTAAATCCTGCATAAAACAAAAGAGATGATGCTGCTATTCCGGCACTAAGCAACAACATTTTTATTTTTTTATTTCTTCGTGCTATTTTCAAACGTTTTTCTGTCATTCTCGTTCTGGGAGCACCTGTCATTTTAATTACCTCCGATAAATCCTTGCAAAAAAAAAATTTTCAATTCATTGCGATATAAATTACCACAAATCTATGAAAAACTTATGTAATTAAGCAGAAATTTAATTTATTTTTTACTTTTTAATTTTTGAATCGGCTTTAGATTGAAATTTTTCTTTTTCTACTATGTACCTTTCATGCGTTCCGCTTCCGATTTCATTCACTTCATCATATGCTTTTACCGCAAAATAAATTTTTTTCCCTTCGATTTTTGTAATTTCAGCCTCTGCACTTATTTTTAATCCGATCGGTGTCGGTGATTTATGCGCTATATTTATTGAAATTCCGACTGAAGTTAAGTTTTCCGACAAATTTTTTTCAACGAGTTCTGCTGCCGCCTGCTCCATTAAACAAATCATCGCCGGTGTCGCCAATACTTTTAACGTTCCGCTTTTCAATTCAAGTGCCGTCGTCTCTTTCGTCGATTGCGATTCAATTTCATTTCTTAAACCAATTTTTAATTCTTCCAAAATTTTCACCTCACAAATTATTTACAACTCCGACAAATAAATCTTCATTGCTCTGCACATCTTTTATCACAAACAAAAATGGTCTGTCTGCATAAAAATCTTTTATCATTTCGGGAATCGGTGCTGCTCCCGTTACCATCATTCCTATTTCTGTTATCGCTGCAGCCTCTGTTCCTTTTTCATCTGTTTTTATTTTTGCTCTGTGTTTTATATCAGTTATTTTCAATGCCTTGTTATTTATTATTTTTAAAAATTCCGCATCATCGGTAAATGCTCTTCTTATTCCAATTTTTTGCAAATTTTCTTCTATTTTATTTTCCACGTCCATTTCAAATTTCGGTACTTTTACAAATACTTTGCCGTGAAACGTCGGTGCATTTTTTATTTGTTCCAAAAAGTTTTCTTTATATTCCGTTGCTTCTTCATTCCATTCTTCTGCAATTTCCAAATCATTATTTTTTTTCGGCATTATCAAATACATTGAAACTATACTCAAGCCGTTTTCTTTTTTATACGGCAATTCGATTGATTTATATTTTTCGTCCTCGTAATATCTTATTTTGTTTCGGAATGTTTGATTCATCATCTTTACGTCAATTTTCGTCTCATTTTTATTTGTAAATTTTTCGACTGCCGTATTTTCAGCTTTAAATTGATTTTCCCAGTCTCCTTTAAAATATATTACATTTAATATATCAGTTACCGTTTCTGCCTTTATTGTTGATTTGTAATCGTTTATAAAATCATTCGTCTTTTCTTTCACAAATTTTGTTATATATTTTTTTTCGCCTTCCAAATTGTTTTCAAAGTCTGCCGTTCTCACTTCTGATTTATATATTTTTTCTGCTGTATTTTTATATTCTTCATTTATTCCGTTGGCTGCATATTTTTTGTTGATTGAGATTAAATTTGTTTCCTGCAATTTACGGCTCTCCGAATTGTAATTTTCAAAAATAATTTTTTGCATTTCTTCTGTTTTTTTGTTTACGTCATCTATTGATTTTTCAGATATTAATTTTAAAATTTCTTCTTGAGTTTGTCCTTCAGCTCCGTTCGCCGTCAAACTTAACGCTGATTTTATGCTGTATGGCGAATAAAATATATTTTCGTCCTTGTTCAAAGTAGAAAAATATTCCCAATTAAAATTTTTTTCCGATTCTTCTGCCGAGCATGATGAGGTTACGATCATCATCGGCATTAATGCACTCAATAAAATTTTTTTAAACATTTTTTTCACCTTTCATCAAATATTTTTGAAGTCAAAAGTAATAATTTTATTTGATTCCATAGCATTGCCGTCTTGATCGAGAGCAGGTTTAAAAATCCAATTTTTCGCCGCATTCAATGCAATATTGTCAATTATGATTCGTTCGGACGATTTTATTACCTTCATCGCTTTTATTTTTCCGTCAATTCCGATCGTCACCAATACGCTCACATATCCTTTAAATTCCAAACCGATTTTCGGAGGATAAATTTCCTTTAAGGCAACAGGCGGCTGGCTCATTTGATGTTCAGCTGCATTTTTTTTGTCATCACTTATTTTTTCATCTTCAATATTTCTTTCGAGTTGATTTAAAACTTCGGCTTCATTTCGCGATAAAAAAGGCTGTCTTTCTTGAAGAGGTCTGTACTCATTTTTTTCCTGTTCGGTTTGCGATTGCGATTCAATTTTTTGCTGAGGAATTTCTTCGACAAAAGAATCTTCAGCGGGAAAATCAGGAATTACAAGCGGCGGAAAATCTTCTGAAAGAAATTCTGATTTTTCATCTTCAATTTCAAACGTCTGTAAATCATCATCGGCAATCGGCAAATCTTCCGTTAAATCGACATCAACCCAATTCATTTCAATTATTTTTTCAATTTCAGGTTTCGGCATCAAATATGGAAGAATAAAAGCAAATCCGACACATGCAAACAAATGAAAAATTATCGCTGCAAAAATAGTTCGCCACCAATATGATGAATATTTTTTCATTTTTCAAGCTCCGTTTTTATTTCTGTGGCGATTGATACATGACGAGTTCCCGATTTTTTTAACAAATCCAAAATTGCAACGACATTTTCATATTTTGCCGATTTGTCTCCTCTTATTACAAATACCGTTTCGGAATTTTCTTTGAGCGAATTATAAATTTTTTCCGACAGTTCTTTATTTGTTACATTATCTTTGTCGTACAAAATATTTCCGTCAGCATTTACCGTTATCGGAATAATATTTGGTCGCGTATCTTGTTTTGCGTTTGATGATTGCGGCAAATTCACCTGCAATGTATTTATCTGAACCATGTAAATTGTACTTATCATAAAAAATACCAGAAGAAAGAGCATTATATCAATCATCGGAATTATCATTACAAGCGGCTGATTTTTTTCGCGAAATTCTCGACGACGCATTTATTACACCTGCCTTGTCAATGAAATTAAAACGATGTTCATTGTTTTTTCCAAAAGTGCAAGTATTTCATCAAGTTTTTGAGCAAAATATGTATGAACGAGCAACGCGAAAATTGAAACACAAAGACCTGTCGCAGTTGCAATCAGTGCCTCGCCTATTCCGCCGGTAATTGCCAGCGGTTGACCTGCTTGTATGCTGAATATGTTAAATGATTCTATCATTCCACTTATTGTTCCCAACAATCCAAGCAATGGTGCAAGCGTTACAATCATTGATAAATAATTTAATCTCGCTCTCAATTTCATTGCTTCTTCATCGTGAGCATTCAATAATGCAAGTTCAATATTTTCTCTGTTCATTGCCGCATCAATTCCGGCTCGTGCAATTTTTCCGAGTGAATTATTTTCATTTTGACAATATGCAAACGTCGTTTTTATATCCTGCGATTTTAATCTTGCATTTAATCCGTTCAGAAAATCTTCGCTGTCTTTTATCGCGTAATTATAAAATCTAAATCTTTCTATTCCGATTGCCAAAACTGCTATAGAACTTATCAAAAGCAAATACATTATCGGTCCGCCTTTTTCAAAAAGTTCAACTGCATCCAATAATTTTTCTCTCCTCTCTTTTTTCAAATTATATCATTTCCATTATTAATTGCCTTGCAAATATTTTATTTTCATCTTTATTATTCGTCTGACCGATTCGTTTAATCTTTCGTCCGTCAAAATTCCTTCGCGATACGCTTTCATTAATCCGTCAAATATTGCCTGTTCATGTTCGTATTCGTGACAAATCAAAACAATATCTGCTCCTGCTGTTATAGATTTGACTCCGACATCTGCAAAATCATAATATCGACTTATTGCTCCCATTTCCATATCATCAGTTATTATTATTCCTTTGAATCCGAGTTCTTCTCTCAATAAATCCTGCATTATTATTTTTGATAAACTCGCGGGATTTTCAGAATCAAACGCCGGATAATTTACGTGTGTAATCATTATAAAATAATTTTCTTCATTTCCTTCAATCACTTTCTGAAACGGATATATATCTTCATATCTCAAAGTTTCGGCATCGGCATTTACTATTACTTGATCCAAATGTGAATCGGTTTCGCCTTTCCCTATTCCCGGAAAATGTTTTAAACTGCACATTAAATTTTCTTCCGAATATCCTTCAACTGCTTTTTGTACAAATTTAAAAACTTCTTCGGCATTTGTACTGTATGATCTTTCATAAGTCGAACCAATATCCGCTACCGGTGCAAAATTTATATTAAATCCAATTTCTTTTAATTCAACCGATATTTTTTTTGCCCATTCTTTTGCTTGATTCGGATCGCCTGCCTCTCCTATTTTTTGTTGCGACGGCGGTGGATTTAAATCGTTTTTCATTCTTGCTACAAATCCTCCTTCTTCGTCAACCGCAATGAACAGCGGCAATTTACTTTTATTATTTTTTTGTATTGATTGATTGAGTTCCTTAACTTGATTTTTCGTCTCCATGTTTCTGTTAAATAAAATTATTCCGCCGAAATGATAATCATTTAACATTTGTGCAGAATACTCGTCCAATTTCGTTCCGTGTATTCCGACCATCATCATTTGACCTATTTTTTCTTCGGGAGACATCTTTGATAATATGTCTTCCGCTTTTTCATCAAGTGTCATTTCTTTATTTGCCGATGCTTTATTTTCGTTTCCATTTTTTTCATTTTCAAACGGCATTGCTACACTTCTTATCATCAAAACTATCATGATTGCCGCAACAATTAATATCGCCAATCTGTCTTTTCTTAATTTTCTTTTTTCCATTTTAATCTCTCTCTTTCATTGTAAAGGTGATGATTCCGAATTTAAAAATCCTTGACCGAATTGACAGCCGATTTTTTTCAATAAATCTTCCTGAGATTTTTCTTCTATTCCTTCACATACGACGCGCATTTTTAATTTTTTTCCCATTTCCGTTATCGCAGTCAATATTTCCTCCATTCGTTTTGATTTTGTTGCTCCGTGTAATATATCACCGTTGATTTTTATTTCGTCTATCGGCAAATGTTCCAACAGCTTGAATGATGAATAACTTCTGCCGAAATTGTCAACGGTTATTTTTATTCCGAGTTTTTGAAAGGCTCTTATCATTTTGTCAACATGTTCAAGCTGTTTTTTGTCGCTCAATAAATTTTCAAATGCTCTTTCATTAAATTCAAGTTTTACTACTCCTTTCGGCAATTTATATTTTTTGAATATACTTTTTATTTTTTCAATGTAATGTTCTTCAGTCAAATGCAAACTCGATTGATTGACGCTTATCGGTATCATCTCCGATTTTTCATCTATTCGCGACCTCTGTAATTTACAGACTTCATCGAATATGAAATAATCCGTCGACAAAATAAATCCGTTTCGTTCAAATATCCCGATAAATTTTTCAGGCAGCAAAAATCCCAATTCCGCACTCTGCCATCTTATATATGCCTCACAACCTACCGTTTTTAAATTTTTTATTTCATATTCATTTTGATACCACGCTTGAAACTCTCCTTTTTCAAGTGCCGTATTCATATATTTTTCTACTTCTTCTTCAAATTCCAATTTTTTTTCAAAATGTGAATCAAACATCAAAACGTCTTCCGTTGCCCATTTGCAGGCTATTTTTGCATTGTCGATATTTTTATTTATTTCATTTCCTTTTACTCGGCTGATTCCCGCTTTCATGTTGATCCAAATTCTTGATCCGTTTGTATTTATAAATCCGAATTCGTTAAGTGAGACCTGAGCATATCGAACTATTTCGGAATTGCTTTTTGCTTTGCAGAGACAAAATAAACTTCCACTTGAATCTCCTATTGTCGTTAAAATATTTCGATCGTCTCTTGAAATTCCTTCAGCCATATTTTTCAACTGTGCATCTCTCAATTTTTTGTCCGACATCAAATTATTGTCTTGTTTGTAAAATGACGCAAATTTTATTACATAAATATTTTCTTCACCTTCAAAATTTTTGTAAATCAATGCCGCCTGTTCTCTGAAATATGTTGCATTGTGCAAGCCGTATCTCGAATCGCTATAAGCCATTTGTTTAATAATTTTCGATTGCTTTCTTCTCAAATATATTCTGTAAATTATTGGGGCTCCTATTATAGCCGCCGCAAAAATAAAAATTGCAAATGAACGAATCGGATATTGATGAATGAAAAATTGTAAATTTAAATTTGTATTCGCCGCGCTTACGTCTGCATTGACTGACGTTCGGATTTTACTTATATCTAAATGATTTACTTCTTTGTTCAAAATTCGCCACAATCTGCTGTCAGATTTATTATATACTCCCAAACTCAATTCATCTGAAAATGCACTTTCCGATGCCGTGTCCAAATTATAAGTTCCCGCCTCTTCCATTAAATACGGTACTTCACTTCTCGGAGCAAATAATATATCTGCCTTGCCGTCATTCAATAATTTGAAACATTCTCTCAAATCTTCCGCAAAAATTCTGTGGTCTTCATCAAATCGCGGATATATAAAATTTTCGGTGTAAAGCAAATTTTTATCGCATGCCGCCGTCAATGAACCGTCCAAATTTATATTCGGTCGCGTCACCGGAACATATTCAAGCAACAAATATGATTGCGTCGGTGTCATATTCAATTCATTTGCCCAACTGAAGTCGCAAACTGCATCTGCTATAAAATCTATTTGTCCACTTTTTATTAATTGTTCCGTTTCAGCCGGCGTTTTTGTATCAACTATTTCTATTTCTATATCCAAATCAATCGCTATCTGTTGAATTATTCTCGGAATTACTCCGTGTAATTCTCCTTTGTCGTTTACATATGCATATGGTTTTGCTTTCACCAATATTGCCGTTCGTAACTTTTTTTTCTCCTGCAAATATTCTTTTTCTTGTCGATTTAAAATCAAAGGCGAGCCGCTTTCTCTGAAATATTTGTCATTCAATCTGTTTCTTATATTCGGCTGATCCATCAGCATTTCGTCCATTGCAATATTCATCGCCGCAAGCAAATCTTTTCTGTCACTTCTTACAAGCAGTCTGTAACTTTGACGATCAAAAATTGATGCAACATTTTTTTCTTTATTCGGTTCAAGCATCGGTGCAATATATCCGTCAAGTTCGCGACGATTGAATGACTCTTCCATTTCAAAAAACGTCGCAAAATTTACAAGTTCATATTCAAATCCTTCATTCGCGGCTACTTTTTGCAATGACGGAGTCGGAGCATTTGCTGCACACGTTCCTATTCTCATATGCGATTGAATTTTTCCGTCATGCGTAATTAATTCCATCGGATAACGTCCTATTACATGATCCGTTCTCGTCACGTTTTGCAATGTCCTGTAGTCTCCCGGTATTGCAGGCAATAAATCTATCGCTCCGCTTTGAATTTTTTCGCCGCATTCTCTCCATGTCGTACAAGGCACGTATTCAAATTCCCAATTCCCATACTTCGACAAAAATTCCATATATTCATAGCCGTATCCGCGAAGATGTCCATTTCGATCTTCTTCCAAAAATCCTGTTTCGGGCATATATCCGACTCGATATTTTGTTTCGGCAAATATATTCTCATTTAACGCTGTCATCAACAAAAATATTATAATTAAAATTTTTTTCAATCTCATAAAATTTCCTCACTCAAAAAAATTTTTTCATCTCAAAATATTTATTCGACTTCATTCAATTAAATCCTATGTGTATTTAGAAGGTAAATTAATCTTTGCGTCGAAATTCTTTTAAAAATGTTTAAAATTTTTTCAAGGATTGATTTTAATGGGAAATATTTATTCCTTCTGGGAAACTTGGCTGATTCCTCATGTTGAACAATTTTATCACAATAAATATTTTACGGCAATTCGCAAAACTTTTTATGTTTTGATTCCGTTCTGGCTTACAATGTCAACTCTTGACGTTATCGACAATTTAATTTTAAATCCGAACGGTCTTATAATGAGCAGTAAAGGTTTAAATCTCGGTTATTGGATCACCGGCGGATTAAGCGGAGATGATTTTTTAAACAGCGGATTTGCAAATATTTTGTTGACTTACAAAAAAATTGTCGACATCGGTTACAAAATAATTACGATTTTAATTGTCTCGATACTTTCAAAATATTTGGCTGAAATTTTTGATTCCGATAAATATTTGACGATTTTTTGTTCACTTGCATCATTTTTATTTTTCAGTCAAGTATTGAATACAAATCATTCCGAAATCGGAGATTATTTTTCACGTCGCGGCTACTTTTCCGCTTTCTTCGTCGCTTTTACTTCCTCATTTCTTTTTGCGAAATTGACAAAGGTTAAAAAATTAATAATTAAAACTCCCGAATCATTGCCACCTGAAATGGCAAATTATATTTCAAAAACATTCCCGATTCTTTTGACTTTGATGATTTTTTCTTTGATGTCTTTAATTTTAAATCTTCTCAATCAATCATTTGAATCATTTGAAATTTTTTTGTCTCAATCCGATATTTTTCAAGAACCGATTTTTGTAATGCTCTATCAATTTATAGTTTGGATATTGTGGTGGCTCGGTATTCCCGGTTATGCCGTCACTTCCAAAATTATGGAACTCGGTTATATTCCTGCTCAACTTTCAAATCAAATCGGTGAAAGTTCAAAAATTTTTTCGACAGGATTTTTTGAGGCGGGAGTAATTCATGTAATGGGATTGATGATTGCAATTTTGGTTTTTTCTCAACATGATCATTGGAGATCGGTAGCAAAATTTTCTATGACGGCAATGTTTTTTAACATTCAAGAAATTTTTATATTCGGACTGCCTGTAATTTTAAATCCGATTTTTTTGGTTCCGTATATTTTGGCACCGCTTGCAAATGTTTTTGTCGGTTACATTGCAATTTCATGGGGAATAGTTCCGATTTTTCAAGTAGATATTCCTTGGACGATGCCGTTAATTTTAAGTGCGGCTATTGGTACTCATTCAATCATGGGTGCAATTTTACAAATCGTCTGGCTTATCATGGATATTTTTATTTATGCTCCGTTTGTGATAACTGCAAATGCCATAGAAACTTCAGCCGATAAGGCGGTGAGCCAATGAGTCCCGAAGAAAAACTTTCAAGACGCTTTTACATTTTAAATGCTGTCGTCGCTTTAATTCTTCTTTTTGCAATTTTTATTTCAGTCAATCAATTCGGTGCTCAGGCTTGGCAGCAGCGTCAACAAATTGCCGTTATTTTACCGGGCAAAAAAGATCAACTCGGCTGGAATAAATCTCATTATCTAGCTGCAAAAAATTCTTGTGACGATCTCGACTGCGATTTGATAATTCGTGAAAATGTTCCTTCCGATACAAATTCATGCCGTCAAATTGCCGATGAACTTTCAAAACGTGGTGTTAAAACCATTGTTTTTGTCAATGCCTGTCGTTTGAATGATTTAATTGAATTTGAAAGAATTTATCCAAAAATTAATTTTTACACCATTGAATCAATTTCGGTTCTTTACAACGGCGAAAAATTGTCCGTCACTTGCTTTGAGGCCTCTTATCTTGCAGGAATATTGGCGGGACTTCATACGAAAACAAATAAAATCGGTTACATTGCTCCTTTTGCCGATTCGGAAATTAATCAGGGAATTAACGCCTTCACAATCGGAGTGAAAAGAGTTAATCCCGATGCAGAAATTCTTCTGAATTGGACCGGCAGTTTTGATAATCCATTGAGCGAAGAGCAGACTGTTCAAAATTTAAAAGCTGCTCATGCCGATTTTTTAACTTATCATCAAAACGGCGAAACAATTCCGAATGTCTGCGCGAGACTCGGAATAAATTTTGTTTCATTCAACGAAGTTTATCCGAACAATCCAAAATGTTTGGCGGCAATCAAAATTAATTGGGATAAAATTTATAATAATTTAATAAAATACAAAGACATTTACGACATGAAATCAAATTATTCAGCCGGAATAAATCACGGAATGGTAGATTTTCAAATCATCGGCGAACTTAGCAAACGCGAAAAAATTTTGATTGAAACTGCTCTTTGGGAAATAAAAAACGGTCGTTTAATTTTTTCGGGTGAAATTTTCGATCGCAACGGTAATCAAAGATGTGCCGCCAATGAATCTATAAGTTTGAAAAGTCTTCAGGAAAATATGAATTGGCTGGTCAAAGGAGTGAAAATTGTTGGAAACTGAAAAATCCAAAAAAAATGTTTTTCAATTCGCGCTGAAATTGGTCAGTCGATTTTTAATTTTTTTAACGATTTTATCTTTAATCGGCTGGTTAATATTGACAAAAATGGAAAGCATGCTTGAAGCTGAAATAGAAGAATTTGCAGTAAGTCAAGCAGAAATTACGGCTCAAACGGCATCAGAAAGAATTGACGGCGAATTGATTCAACTTCACAGATACGGCAAACAACTTGAGAACGGCAATTTAAATCCCGAATCTTTAATTTCTGCCATAAATTCATCCGAACTCGGAGTTTGGGGCGGTATCGTCGATATAAATTCAAATTTAATTGCAGGTGAAAAGTTGCCTGAAAATTTATCGATTGACATTAAGCAAGCAATGAGCGGCGATTCTTTTGCTTTGTATTCGGATAATATCGGTCTTATTATGTTTACTCCGGTTATTTTTAACGGCAATGTTCGTTACGTCATTTACAAGGTTTATAATGATACCGTCCTGAAAGACAAATATTTTCATCTCGAAAATAAATTCAGTCAAACTATTTTTATCTGTGACACAAATTTAAATAAAATTATCGTGCCGTATTCCAATTTTTCGGAAGACGATATTTTTTACGATAAGAAAAAAAATTTGCCGCTTGGTTACGACAGAATCATTACAAAAATGAATTCAAGCAATTTGCATGGAGCAGCAATTCATTCAAATGACATAAATGAAGATTACATTGTTTTCGCATCTGAAGTTCAAGGCAATTTTGTAATCGTCGGTTATTCGGATTGGAATTATTCGGCGATTGAAGGAATTTTCAGCGTTCACAGAATTGTTGTTTGGGTTTTCTTTCTTTTAATTGTTTTGTTCAGCATTTTTGTTTTGT
Organism: uncultured Selenomonadaceae bacterium; assembly: GCA_905236285.1. Lineage (GTDB taxonomy): Bacteria > Bacillota > Negativicutes > Selenomonadales > Selenomonadaceae > Quinella. Next base: position 33,295 of record CAJOPN010000003.1, read on the forward strand.
ATTCATTCACGGCTGAATTGAAAGTGGCAGAGAGTGATGAACTCAGAGAGGCAAAAGACGATGCTGATCGAGCGAATAAAGCGAAGTCGGAATTTTTGGCGAATATGAGTCACGAAATCAGAACTCCTTTAAATGCCGTGCTCGGAATGGACGAAATGATTTTGCGTGAGGCTCCGATGGATTCGCCTTTGAGAACTTACGCTTGGAATATTAAAAGTGCCGGCGAAACTCTTTTGTCTCTGATTAATGACATTTTGGATTTTTCAAAAATAGAAAGCGGCAAAATGGAAATCGTCGAAACAACTTATTATTTGTCTTCAGTACTCAATGATATTTTTAATATGATGAGATTTAAAGCTGAGCAGAAAGGATTAAATTTTAAAATAGAAGTTGATGAAAATGTGCCTGATGTTTTATTCGGCGATGAAGTCAGAATAAGACAGGTAATTGTAAATATTTTAAATAATTCAGTTAAGTACACAAATGAAGGCAGCGTAACTTTTAAAGTCGGCTGGAACAGAATGGCAGACGGCTCGGCGATGATGATTTTTTCTTCGATTGATACGGGAATCGGAATTAAAGAAGAAGATCTTCCTAAATTGTTCAGCAAATTTCAACGTCTCGATCTTCAAAAAAATCGTACGGTCGAAGGAACAGGCTTGGGCTTGTCAATTACGATTAAACTTGTTAAAATGATGAGCGGCGATTTAAAAGTTGAGAGCGAATATGGAAAAGGTTCTACGTTTTCAATTATTTTGCCGCAGAAAGTTGAAAAATATGAACCGATAGGAGATTTCAGAGCAAGAGCTGAAGAATTTATAAAACAGCAAAAAATTTCCGAAGAATCTTTCATTGCTCCCGATGCAAATATTCTTGTCGTCGATGACAGCGATATGAATTTATTTGTTGTCGAAAATCTTTTAAAGAAAACCAAAATTCAAATTACACGTTCAATGAGCGGAAAAGATTGTCTTGAAAAAATGACTCAAAATCAATACGATATAATTTTCCTCGATCATATGATGCCAGAGATGGACGGAATAGAAACGCTTGAACGCTCGAAAAATTTGGAGAACAGTCAAAATCTTTCAACGCCGATAATCGCATTAACTGCAAACGCAATAAGCGGAGTCAGAGAAATGTTTTTGAGCAAAGGTTTTACAGATTACTTATCAAAACCTGTTGACGGCAAAATACTTGAAAGAATGATTCAAAAATATTTGCCTCCCGAAAAAATTCAAATCATTGAAGATGAAGAAAATGAAAATATCGAATCGGAAGAAGAATTTATTAACGATGAAAATCAAGAAGAAATTAACGAAAATGAATCAACTGAAGAAAAAAATTTAAATATTGATGTTGATTTGGGAATGGGATATTGCGGCGGAATGGAAGAGATGTACAAGGAATTTATAAAAATGTTCTGCGACAAAAAATCGGAGACGCAAGAAAAATTGCAAAAGGCATTTGACGACGAAGATTGGCAGAATTACACAACTTTCATTCACGCGCTGAAATCCGGATCGTTGAGCGTCGGCGGAAAAATTTTATCTGAACAAGCCAAAGCGTTGGAGATGGCGGGACATGCTTATTTGAACGAAAACGACACTTCTCAAATTGAATATATAAAAGAAAATCATCAAAAAGCAATGAAACTTTACGACGATTTTGTAAATGAGGCAATCGAAAGAAAACTTTTTTAAAGGAGAGATTTAATTGAAAATAATATTGACGGGAGACAGACCGACCGGAAAATTACATTTGGGACATTACGTCGGCAGTCTTTGCGAAAGAGTAAAACTTCAAAATTCAAATCAATTCGATGAAATTTATATTATGATAGCCGATGCGCAGGCTTTGACAGATAATTTTTCAAATCCCGAATTGGTTCGCGAAAATATTTTAAATGTTGCACTTGATTATCTCGGTGCGGGACTTGATCCGAAAAAATCGACGATATTTATTCAATCGCAAGTAGCCGAACTTTTTGAATTGACGGCGTATTATATGAATTTGGTGACGGTTTCCAGACTTGAACGCAATCCGACAGTTAAAGCCGAAATTGCTCTGAAAAATTTTGAGGCAAGTATTCCTGCAGGATTTTTATGTTATCCGATAAGTCAAGCCGCAGATATTACCGCTTTCGATGCAACTACTGTTCCTGTCGGCGAAGATCAAACTCCGATGTTGGAACAGACACGCGAAATTGTACGCAAATTCAATGACATTTACGGCAATGGCGAACAAATTTTAATTGAACCTGATATTTTATTGCCGACGAATGAAATTTGCAAACGCTTACCTGGAATTGACGGCAAAGCGAAAATGAGCAAGTCTCTCGGAAATTGTATTTATCTTTGTGATTCATGCGATGAAGTTGCGAAAAAAATTCAAATGATGTATACCGATCCGACTCACATTAAAGTCAGCGATCCGGGACATATTGAAGGAAATGTTGTTTTCACTTATCTTGACGCTTTTTGTAAAGATGTTGAAACTGTCGCCGATATGAAAGAACATTATCAACGCGGCGGGCTCGGAGACGTTAAAGTTAAGAAATTTTTGCAGTCGGTTCTCGAAGAAATTTTGATTCCCATTCGTCAACGCCGCAATCAATTTGAGAATGATCCGACTGAAGTTATGAACATGCTTAAAATCGGAACGGAAAAGGCACGCGAAAAAGCGGCTCAAGTTTTGTCAAGAGTCAAACATGCCATGAGGATTGATTATTTTAAATGAAAAAATTTAAGATTTTAACATACGGCTGTCAAATGAATGTTGCCGACTCCGAAAGAATGGCGGCGCAATTAAAAAAAATCGGTTACAATTCAACCGATGATTTTGATGACGCAGATTTAATTTTAATCAATACCTGCTGCGTTCGTGAATCGGCTGAAGACAGAGTTTACGGAAAAATCGGCGAATTGAAACATCTCAAACGAAAAAATCCGAAATTGATAATTGGGATAGCCGGCTGTATGGCTCAAAAGGAAGGAGAAAATTTAATTCGCCGCGCTCCTCACATTGATTTTATTCTCGGTACAGGTCGATTGAATCAGCTCATTAATATTGTTCAGTCTTTTGAAAATGATTTAATCGCAAATCATATCGTCGAAATTTCAAATGTTGATGACGGATTTTCACCGATTGCCGATTTTAATAATAATTCCGTCTCTTCTTTCATTCCGATTATGTACGGCTGCAATAATTTTTGTACTTACTGCATAGTGCCGCATGTGCGCGGACGTGAACGAAGTCGAAAGCCGCAAGAAATTATTTCTGAAGTTGAAACGGCAGTCAATAACGGTGTAAAAGAAATTACATTGCTCGGTCAAAATGTTAATTCTTATTCTTACGGTTTCGCCGATCTTTTAAAAAAAATTGATTCAATAAAAAATCTGTGCAGATTAAGATTTATGACGAGTCATCCGAAAGATTTATCTGATGATTTAATAAAAACGATAAGAGACGGGAAAAATATTTGTGAACATATTCATTTGCCTGTACAATACGGCAGCGACAAAATTTTAAAGAAGATGAATCGAATTTACACGGTTGAAAAGTATCGTCAACTCGTAAAAAAAATTCGCGCTGAAATTCCGAATGTCTCATTGACGACAGATTTAATAGTCGGTTTTCCCGGTGAAACTGATGAAGATTTTAATCAAACGCTTGATTTTATTCGTGAAATTAAATTTGATGCGGCATATACATTTATATATTCGAGACGCAGCGGAACACCTGCGGCAGAATTTGAAGATCAAGTTGATGAAAGTTTAAAACACGAACGATTAAAAAAATTGATGGACGTGCAAAACGAAATCAGTTTGGAAATAAATGAAAAACTCAACGGAAAAATTTTTGAAATATTGACGGAAGGAGTGAGCAAGACTGACGAAAATATTTTTACGGGACGCACGCGAACAAACAAATTAATTTTATTTAAACACAGAGATGAAAAGGTCGGCGACTTAATAAATGTCAAAATAATTCAGCCGCAGACGTGGATATTAAAAGGTGAAAGAATTTGAAAAAGAATTGAGATGAAATTAATGGCAGTAACGCCGATGATGCAGCAATATACGGACGCAAAAAATCAATGTCCAGATTCGCTGCTTTTTTTTCGACTTGGTGATTTTTATGAAATGTTCGGAGACGATGCAAAAATTGCTTCGAAAGAACTGAGCTTGACATTGACTCATCGACAGGATCAGCCGATGTGTGGAGTACCTTATCATGCGATTGACAATTACGTTCAAAAACTCGTCAAAAAAGGTTACAAAGTTTCGATAGTCGATCAAACAGGCAATCCTAAATCAAAAGGATTAACTGAGAGAGCAATAACAAAAGTAGTAACGCCGGGTACAATTTTGACTGACGACACAATTGCAAATGCCGGCAACAATTATATAGCAATCGTACTTGAACAGATCGGCGAAGGAATAATGGCAGCGGCTGATATTTCAACGGGTGAATGTTTTTATGGATTGTATGATGGCGATGATTTTGAGCAAATGATTTTTGATGAATTGTATCGAATTGAACCGTCAGAAATATTAATCGACGGAAATTTTCAAAAAAATTTTCAAAAAAATTTTGATACGTTTATTGCGTTGAAACTTCCTGAAAGTACAATCACAAAAATTGAAGAGACAAGTTACAAAATGCCGGACATAATTGAAAAACATTTTTCTGAAAATGAAATTCCGACAAGTCCGCTTGCAGTAAAAGCAGTAACAATTTTGCTGACGTACATTCACAACACGGTAATGACGGATTTAAATCATATATCGAGATTGCGGCGAATAGAAATAAGCGATCGAATGATATTAGGATCGACGACACTTAAAAATTTGGAATTGGTAAGAAATTTAAAAGACGGCAGCAAACGAAATACATTATTTTCGATATTGGATTTTACAAGAACGGCATCCGGAACGCGATTACTGAAAAAATTAATTGAAAGACCTTTGACAGAAATATTGGCAATAGAAAGAAGATTGGACGCTGTCGAGGAATTATATAAAAATTATTCATTGAGAACGAAAATTCGCGAATTGTTAAAAGAAATAAGCGATCTTGAAAGATTGATGATGAAAATAGAAATCGGCTCGGCGAATCCGATTGACTTGGTTGCGTTAAAAATTTCTCTTAAAAAAATTCCATTAATGAAAGAGGCGATGAGAGAAGTAAAAAGCGACATATTGATTGCATGTCAAAAATTAAATGATTATGATGAAGTTGTAAATTTAATAGAAAAAGCAATAAAAGAAAATCCGAATAATTTAATACGAGAAGGCGGAATAATACGAGACGGATACAATAAAGAACTTGACGATTACAGAAGAATCGCAACGGACAGTAAATCATTATTGCAGGAAATTGAAACACGAGAAAAAGAAACGACGGGAATAAAATATTTAAAAATCGGATATAATAAAGTTTTCGGATACTATATAGAAGTGAGACACAGCGGCAAGGATAAAATTCCCGAACATTACATAAGAAAACAAACGTTGACGGGCGCAGAAAGATATATCACGGAAGAATTAAAAAATTTTGAAACAAAAATACTCGGAGCGCAGGAAAAAATATTTGCAACAGAATATAATTTATTTGTTGAAGTGAGAGAGGAAATAAAAAAATATTTAATACAAATACAAGATACGGCGCGACGAATTGCAATGACAGATGTATTAGCAAGTTTAGCGGAAACGGCGGCGAATTATAATTATATCAGACCTGAAATCAGAACCAATGGAGCAATCGAAATAAAAGACGGAAGGCATCCGCTGGTAGAAAGAATTTTAAAAGAAAATTTATTTGTGCCGAACGATACAAATTTGAATCATAAAAATTGCGAATTGATGACGATAACCGGACCGAATATGGCAGGAAAATCAACATATATGAGGCAAACGGCATTGATAACGTTGATGGCACAAATTGGAAGTTTTGTACCCGCGAAATCGGCATCAATAACACCTGTTGACAGAATTTTTACGAGAATAGGAGCAAGCGACGATTTAATAAGCGGACAATCAACGTTCATGGTAGAAATGAATGAAGTAGCACAAATATTAAAATATGCAACAGAAAATTCATTGATAATTTTGGATGAAGTCGGACGCGGAACCTCAACATTTGACGGAATGAGCATAGCGCGAGCGGTAATAGAATATATCATAAAAAAAATACACGCGAAAACATTATTTGCGACGCATTATCACGAATTGACAGACATGGCAGATTCATTTGAAAAAATAAAAAATTATTGCGTGGCAGTCAAAGAAAGAAATGATGAAGTAATATTTTTGAGACGAATAAAAGAAGGAGGAGCAGACAAATCATACGGGATACAAGTTGCAAAACTTGCTGGACTGCCAAAATCGGTAATGAATCGCGCCGAAAAAATTTTGAAAGAATTGGAAAATAAATCGGAAGATGAAAATAAAAATTCGGAGACGGAAGAAAAAATTTTTTTAAAAAATTCAAAAGAAGAAAAATTGCCGACATTGTTTCAATCGGAAACATTGGAAGAATTGGCGAAAATGGACGTTACGACATTCACACCGATAGAGGCAATGAATATTTTATATAAATTAAATGCGCAGGCAAAAAAGGAATTGGGCGAAAATAATTGAATAAATAAAAAAAATTTGAAGGGAGATTTTTAAATGAGTTCACCACACAATGCGGCAAATGTCGGAGAAATTGCCGAAAGAATTTTATTGCCGGGAGATCCTCTCAGAGCAAAATATATTGCGGAAAATTTTTTGGAAGGAGCAAAACTTTATACAGATATTCGCAACGTTTACGGATACACGGGAAAATATAAAGGCGTTGAAGTATCAGTACAGGCAACCGGAATGGGTATACCCTCATTTTCAATTTACGTTTACGAATTGATTCATACCTACGGAGTAAAAAAATTGATTCGAGTCGGAAGCTGCGGCGGAATGCACAAAAATGTAAAAATTCGCGATGTATTGATTGCACAAGGAGCGACGACCGATTCATCAATAGTTCATCAAGTATTCGGCGGTGCAGTAAATTATTCATTGATTTCAGATTTTGATCTTTTGGAAAAAGCAGTCGCCAATGCACGAAAATTAAAATTGCCCGTGAAAGTCGGAAATGTAATTTGCACGGACAGATTTTATAATGATTACGGAGATGTAAACGGAATATTCGGAGACGGAAAACGTTCACTCAATGAAAAATTGGTTCAATACGGAATACTTGCAGTAGAAATGGAAACGGCAGCATTATATTTATTGGCGGCTGAAGGAAATGTTCAAGGTCTCGGAATTTTTACGGTAAGCGATCATCTTTTGACGCATGAGGAAGTAGAGCCTCGTGAAAGAGAAAATTCATTCAACGACATGATAAAAATAGCACTCGAAACGGTGATTGAATAAATGTATAAACCAAAAATCATAATGATAGGTGAAGTCAAAAATAAAAAAAAATATGAAGTCATCGAAAAAACGGAAGTAAAAAAAATAGAAAAAATAATCGGTAAAAAAAATTTCGATTACATAGTATTTGAAAAAGATTCGGAATATATGAAATGTCGAGACGAATTAACAAAAAAAATGGAAGGCAGTCAAATAACGACATTGAATTTTTTGGAGAATAATTCTTTAAAAAATTTTTATTCATACCGCAATCAATATTTGTTGTATGAGATAATATCAAGAAAAAATATAAATTCATTGCTGGATTATGATTTGTATTTTGCAAACGGACAAATGTATTTGAAACCTTTTTCGCTGTCTCAAACGACAATAGACGGAATAGGAGCTAAAACAAATTATCCGATGATTGATGAATTTTACGAAAAAATATTTGATTCAGTCAAAAAGTGCGAGCTAAATCATTATGAGGCAATTTTGTTGACGGCAGAGCGAAAAATTGAAGAATTGAAAGAAATAATTTCATCAACGGAACATATGACGAATGAATATATAATTTTCAATCGTGAGACAGATGAAACGGTAAAAAAATTATTGCATGAAAAAAAATTTACCAATGCACAAGCAGTAAAATGTATCAACGGCACATATTATTTATTGAATAATCGCAGACAGGAAAATATTTCAGTATATGTAGTGACGCATAAAAAATTTGAAATGAATCTGCCGCAAGGTTATCAAATAATTCATGCCGGTCGAGAACTTAACAACGATTTGGGATATAACGGCGACAATTCGGGAGAAAATATTTCAAAATTAAATCCGTATCTTAATGAATTGACGGCGATGTATTGGATATGGAAGAATACAAAAAATGATTATGTCGGAACGGCACATTACAGAAGATATTTTTCAGATCGAAACAGTTATCAATTTTCAGCGGAAAGTATTTTGAAAGTTCAACAAGCATACGAATACTTAAAAAAATATGATGTGCTGATTGGCCGTGAAGGAGTAAGCAGCAATACTCAAAGAACATTAATAATGGCGGAAGATTCGGACGGCAATGAAGAAATCGCAATTAAAGCAATAACAATCATAAAAAAAATGATTGAAAAATATCAATCAAAATATTTGGATGCGTTTGACAAGATAATGAACAGTCAAGGATTTTTTTACTGCAACATGCTGATAACGAGAAAATATGTTTATGATGAATTATGTCAATGGCTGTTTTCATTTATACTGCCTGCGACTGAAGAATTTTTAAAAGAAGTAAGTGTTGATGAATTGACGACGAAACAAAAAAGAATTTTGGGATTTTGTGCAGAACGAATGATGTCGGTGTGGCTGTTGAAACAAAATTTAAGACTTTTTGATTTTCCTATAATGGTCAACAATTAAAAGAATTGAGTTTCGCGAGGAGCTCATTATTTTTTTTGTTGTTGAGAACGAATTAAATTATTTCTGTAAACATTCATCGAATTGAAAATATATGACATAAATGCCGAATCGTCTTTTGATTGAGAGAAAAACTTTTTTAAAATATCATCGAGAGCATGAGGAGGAACTTGATTATAAATTCCGCGCATGTACCAATCAAGACCTTCTTGAATAAAACGATCTATTACGGCGTATCTTAAATCGGGACGTTTCAATAAAATTTCGACGGAATTCATAAATTTATCCAGGAATTTTACGCCTTCAATCATATCTTTGAGCCATTTATTCATATGTTTATCTAAAATAATTTGTTTTGAACGTGATTGAGATGCATCTTGAAATCGATAAATATTGACGATATTGGGAACGCGAACATAATTTTCGGCCAGACAAAGGCATTGAAAACAAAACATAATATCATCACGAGCAGGCATTGTTTGAGGAAAGTATATATTATTTTCAATTAAAAAATCTCTGCGGCAGAATTTAGTCCAAGGATAACCCCAATAAGCACCTTTACAAAAATTTAAAACTCTTTCGAGAATATTTTTCGTTTCAAATGAAGGTTTATCGACAGGTTTAACTTTTTCGGGAGATTCAATTTTTAAATCGCTCTCGGAATTTTTCATTAAATAATACTTTTCGGCATGAACAACATCAGCTTGCATATTTTTGGCGACGGAATAAAATTCTTCAAGCGCAGTTTTAGTAAATAAATCGTCGTTGTCAATATTTGCGATATATTCACCGCGAGAAAAATTTATTGCAATATTGCGAGGCAGAGCCGGACCTCCCGAATTTTTTTTTAATTTTATCAAATGAAACCTTCCGTTAAATTTTGATGAAAATTTTTCGACAATATTAACAGACTTGTCTGTTGAGCAATCATCAACTGCTATAACTTCAAAATCTTGAAACGTTTGGTTTAAAATACTTTCGAGACATTTAGAAATATATTTTTCAGCATTATAAATCGGAATTATTACTGAAATTGCAGGCAACAATAAAATCACTTCCCGAATTTTTTCTTTTTGTTTTGCAACGATAAAATTTGCTGCTGAAGCCGGTTGATTTGATTTTGTAATTGAAGATTAGTCAAATAATAATGATTCATCGCCGCAAAAGAATAAATATTCAAATCTTTAACATCTTCAAAATCCGGCGGCAATTCTTCGCGTAAAATTAAATCTGAAATTTGAAAAGGGAGCTTTGTATAATAAATTGCTCCCCATTCAATATTTATTTTTATGACGAAATTTATTACCATATGAATGAATTGATTTTGTTCCGAAAAAAATTTTATTTCTTTCATAAAATTTCCCATTAAAGTTGAAGCATTTATAATATTTTTGACATACTGGCGAAAACTGTCCTGCATTGATAACGGCTTATGCAAAAAAGAATTTTTTCTTACGCGATAAATATTTAAGACATTGGGAATGCGAACGTATTTTTTTGCAAGACACAGACAATAAAAGCTGAATATCATATCGTCAATAACTTTTACATTTGGAAATTCAAGATTATTTTCCATAATAAAATCGCGGCGAAATAATTTGTTCCATACATGCCACGAAAATCTTTTTTTGCAATACAAATTCATTCGCTCAGCTAAATCTTCTGTTTCAACCGTTACTTTTTTTACAAATCCACCTTCTTCAAATGTATTTATCTTGAACTTGGTATTTTGATTAATCTCTTCGGAATCATCAAAAGGTTCAAGCCATTTTTCCATATGCAAAACATCTGCTGCCGTTTCTTCAGCCGTATTATAAAGAATCTCCAGCGCATTATTTAAAATCAAGTCATCATTATCCAAAGGCAAAATATATTTTCCGCGTGCAATTTTCATTCCTATATTTCGTGGAATTGCCGCACCACCCGAATTTTTTTTGCATTTTATTATTTTTAAACGTTCATTAAATTTCGGCATCATATTTTCAACTTTTTTAATTGAATTATCGGTTGAGCAGTCATCGACAATAATTACTTCATAATCGTCAAATGTTTGATTCAAAATACTTTCCAGGCATTGCTCAATATATTTTTCGGCGTTATACATTGGAATGACAACTGAAATTGCAGGTATTTTCATAAATTTTTCTCCGTTCATTTGAAAATAATTTTCGAGTAATGTCCCTTTCGTTCTTCAACAGGCGGAAGTTTCATATAATCGCCGTAAATCTCCGTTAAAATTTTGTCGGCATTGTTCGGTCCGTAAAATTCTGTATCTTCAAATTTATATTTTTTCAATGGCAATATATCTTCAATGTAATGTCTTTTACATTTATACGGATTTATTACGGCATAAATTAATTTGTCGCCGTCTTCTTTTATAAAATTTTGCGGATCAATTTGAAAATTTTTGATTCTACTTTCATATTCTTCAGTAGTAATTAAATTCTTTTTTAAACGACGATTTAAATAATTCAAATTTTCTTCTTCAATATATGCAGATAATTTATTTGCAGATATTTTTTTTAATTTATATAAATCTAAATTGATTCCCTTGTGTCGATAAAAATTATCTTGAGCAAAAGCCGCATTAAAAACTTCCGTCTTCAAATCTTTTAATCGCGCCCATGCATGAAAAAATTTTGGTTCTGTCTTTTCATCTTCAACAAATAAATCATCAGGCAATTCTTCTCTCAAATAATTTATTGCCTCTTGATAAGAATCTTCAAAGAGATTTAAATCAAAATCGTCGTCCCATTCAATAAAACCTTTATGTCGAACTGCGCCTAACAATGTGCCGTAAGCTATCATATAAGGAATATTTTTTTCTTCCAAAATTTTCGCTGCGGATTTTGCCATGTATAATAATCTCTCTTGTATTTTTTGCACTCAATCACCTTCTTTATAATTTAAAAGACTTTCAATCATATCAACATCAAAAACCGAAATATTTAAATGCGATTTGACTTCAAGCCGTTCTGCAAATGAATCATCAATAAAAATTGCTTTTTGAGATTTTATAAATTCCGATTTTTTTTGTTCTAAATTTAAAACATTTATCGTATCAAAAAGTTCGGAAGATATTTTATATTTTTTTAATGTATCGAAAACATTTTCTCTGTGACGAGTCAAAAGATGAATTTTTTTATTTTCATTTACTGATTGATATAAAAATCGAATCAACGTTAAATTAACCTTATCGCGAATGATTAAGGTATCATCAAGATCAATATAAATATCATCGTAATTTAAATTAAAATATTTATATCGGCTGATAAAAGCACGTTCAACCAAAATTTTCTTGTCATTTAACATCAATTTGACTGATTGTTCATTAAAAGTGAAAATTGTGAGGAGAGGAAAATTCACGCCTAAATTTCTGGTTAAACCCATTGTTCCCGAAATACGAGCCGAAACTTCAAGTAATTTCAAATTGCCTTCATAATCTTCTTTTAATTGAAAATACCATGCGCCGACAAATTTTAATTTCTTGTTTAGCGTATCGGCAATTTTTTTTATTTGAGGATTTAAATCAAAAATACGAGATCGAACGCTGATTCCGTTTCTTATTCTCTCACGAGTACGCGGTACTGTTAAAAGAAGATTACCTTTAAAGTCCGTGAAACAATCAACCGTGAACTCATTACCGGCTAAATATTCACAAATAATATTTTGCGGGTTATCAGAAATATTTTGAAACAAATCTTCTTGAGAATTAATTTTCAAAGCACCTTGCGAACCTTGACCGATTTCAGGCTTGACAAAGACAGGATATTTATCGACTTCGCCAATACTTTCAAAAATTTTCGGAATAAAATTTTCACCTTCAAAAAAATTATAAGTTTTTTTCTTTGAACGACAAATTTCTATTGTCTCCAAAGGTGAACTTAAAATTTTCGCCGATAAATTATTTTCATTTCGAGACAAAAATAATTGAACGTCATCGTAAGCAGGATAAATATAATCAATAGCATTTTCTTCAAGAATTTTGTTGAAATCTGAAAGAAAATTTCTATCGGTAATGAACGGAACATTTTTTATATAATTCTCAAAAAGCATTTCGGCATGACAATCAACACTCGTTGCGCCGAACAAAGATACAAATTTGGAATATTTTAAAGCATGAAAAATTTCAAAAGAAATTTCGGTTCCCGCCGGAAAAATTAAAATTTTAAGCATTACTTTTTTAACTCCAAAATAATTTTACAAATTCGATCGACATCATTCAAATCAAGTTCGGAATAAATAGGAAGTGTCAAAACTCTATTGCTCACATATAACGCAGTCGGTGTTTGTGATACATCAAATATTCCGTGAAAACATTCAAACGAATTTGTCAAAGGATAAAAATATTTCCGCACATATATTTCATTTTTAGCCAATCGATCAAAAATTTCATTTCGTGACGCACCAAAAACTTTTTCATCAAATACGACAGGGAAATAAGCATAATTCGATTGAATTTCATCGGGAATTTTATTTAATTTCAAACCTTCAATATCAGATAAATTTTCTATGTAACGATCATAAGCGATTTTTCGTTTTGCAATTTCTTCATCAATATGTTTCAAATTGCAAAGTCCCATAACTGCACAAAACTCATTTAATTTTGCATTTGCTCCGACATCTTCTACACTTTCCGGTCCATTGATTCCGAAATTTTTGAGATTATAAAGTTTTTTACCAATTTTTTCATTACGAAAACAAGCCGCACCGCCTTCGATTGTATGAAAAACTTTTGTTGCATGAAAACTGAAAATAGAAATGTCACCAAAATTTGCAGTACTGATTCCTTTGTAACGAACTCCGAAAGTATGAGCCGCATCATAAATTATTTTCAACTCATATTTTTTTGCAAGACGATCAATTTCTTCGACATTGCATACATTCCCGTAAACATGAACAGGCATTATTGCACAAGTTTTGTCGGTTATCAATTTTTCGATTTTTGAAACGTCTATCGTATAATTTTCAAAATTTATATCACAAAATACGGGAATCAAACCATTTCTGATTATTGCGTGAGTAGTTGATGCAAAAGTAAACGGCGTTGTAATTACTTCATTTCTGCCGTTTTGAAAATTCATCGCTTGAAGTGAAAGTTCCAATGCCATATGTCCGTTTGTAAATAATTCGATATTTTCGGTTACAAGATATTTTTTTAATTCTGCTTGAAATTCTTTGTGATATTTGCCCATATTCGTCAGCCGTCTGCTTTGCCAAATATCTTCTATTAAATCGACATATTCATTTAATGGCGGCATTGATGATTGAGTTACCAAAATTTTTTCGGACAATTTTACTTCGCCTCTTTTGATTTTTGATAATTTGACAACTTGCCGGCAAATTTAAAAATAATTTTCTCTTGAGATTTAACCAATTCACTTTCCATATCGGAATAAATTTTTAAAAGTTTATTGTCAACTTGTAAACAATTTTCTTTTTTTAAAACTTGAAAGTAATCGAAAATTTTTCTTGATATTGTACTTTGATATTTATCATTTGTATAATCATTCAATTCAATTTGCATTTTTATCATTTTCAAAACATGACTTGCAAGATATTCTTTGTTGCCGCTTCGCCTCGAAGTCCAAGATCCGGCATGTCCTTGACGATAGCAGCACATTACGTCAGGTAAATAATGAACCGTTCCGGTAAGTGCCGATAAAATTTGTAAAGGATAATCTCCAATATCGGCAGTTACTCTCCATTTCGGCCATTGGACTGCAATATCTCTTTTAACTACCATTGATGCAGTAGGAATTATTATTCCGCCTCCGCCTCCTTTGTCAATTATAAATTCTACCCTCAAATTAACTTCTTTATCCCAATACCTCGTTTGTTGAACAATTTTTTCATTTGTGATTATATTCGCAGGATGAATTGTCAAATTGCAATCAGGATTATTTTCCATGTAATTCACTTGTTTTTGTAATTTTTGTTTATCAATCCAAAAATCATCACCTTCACAAAGAGCAACATATTTTCCCTTAGCATTTGGCAATAAAATATCTTTCGTAATTCTTACATTTCTGCTGTATTGATTTTCTTTTTGATAGATTGGTTTTATTATTTCAGGATATTTTTTTTCATATTCTTTTATTATTTCGGCTGTATTATCTGTTGACGCATCATCATGTACTATTACTTCAAAAGGAAAATTTGTTTCTTGATTAACAAAACCTTTTAATGCATCTTCTATATATTTTTCATGGTTGTAAGCCGCACACAGTACAGAAACCAAAGGCAAATTATTCATTTTTTTTATCCTCTCATGAAAAGATTTATTAAAAATGCAATGCTCACCAGCCACATTACAGGATGAATTTCCTTAATTTTTCCGCCGATACTTTTCATAAATACGAAACTCACAAATCCGAAAGCAAAACCGTTTGCAATTGAAGAAGTCATAGGCATCATAATAATTGTAAGAAATGCAGGAAGTGCGTCGGTGAAATCATCAAAATTGACATTTTTAATACTGCTCATCATCATTGTGCCGACAAGAATCAAAGCAGGCGAAGTTGCGAAAGCCGGAACCAATCCGATAAGGGGAGCAAAAAGCAAAGAAATTACAAACATAATTGAAACGATAACGGCAGTTAAACCGGTCTTTCCTCCTGCGGCAATTCCTGCTGCACTTTCAATATAAGAAGTAACGGTTGACGTTCCGAAAACTGCGCTTGCAATCGTTCCTACTGCGTCAGTCGTCAATGCTCTGTCAAGATTTTCAATGTGTCCGTCTTTATCAACAAGATTTGCCTTTTGCGTCAAACCTATCAATGTACCCATGTTATCAAAAAGTTCAACGACCGTAAAAGTAAAAATTATTGAAACTATTCCGTAATCCCATGCGCCGATTATATCCAATTTTCCAAAAGTCGCCTCAAGACTCGGCAATGACGTACTTAAAATATCTCCAATTCCCGAAGGTGACGGAGAAAGTCCCAAAAACATTGAGACGATTGTTGTTGCGATGATTCCTATTAAAATTGCACCTTGAATATTAAGAGCGACGAGAGCACCTGTAAGTAATAAACTGAAGAGAGATAAAAGAGTTGTCGGTTCACCGATATGTCCCAAAGTTATAAAAGTTGCCGGATCTGAAATTATAATTCCCGTTCCTTTGAGTCCGATGAATGAAATAAATAATCCGATTCCTACTCCTATTGAATATTTTAAATTTTGCGGTACACAATTTATAATTGCTTGACGAATTCCTCCGATAGTCAGAATCAAAAATAAAATTCCAGAGAAAAAAACTGCGCCGAGTGCAACAGTCCAATGAAGTCCCAAAACTCCGCAGACATAATAAGCAAAAAAAGCATTTAAGCCCATACCGGGGGCAAGTGCAACGGGATAATTTGCAAAAATTCCCATCACGAGCGAGGCAAGTGCGGCAATCCAAATTGTCGAGGCAATCGCTGCTTCTTTCGGCACTCCCGCATCAGCCAAAATGTTCGGATTGACAAACATGATATAAGAAAGTGCAATAAAAGTTGTAATTCCTGCGATAAGTTCCGTGCGAATCGTCGAGCCTTTTTCATTTATTTTAAAAAAATTTTCCAATGCATTCAAACGAAAACACCTCTGATTATAAATTTTCAATTTGTTTCTTCAAAAGGTACTGCATTTAAAATTAAATTCGGATTGTTTTCACGAATCCAGCCGAGCGCCCATTCATTTTCGACGAGCAAAACCGATTGATCGTTTCTGTCGGTTACGAACATTCCGCGATCTGCTCCGCGAAGTGATGACGGCGTAACTTTTTTTCCGTCTTCAAATTTCAGCCAGCGTGCCACTTCAAACGGCTGCATCGTCAATAAAACATCGACTCCGTATTCCGATTTTAAACGATATTGCAAAACTTCAAATTGTAAAGTTCCGACTGTTCCGACTATATACGATTCAGTTCCTGCACCGACTTGATTAAATAATTGAATCGCTCCTTCCTGCGTGAGTTGTTCTATTCCTTTTGAAAATTGTTTTCGTTTCATTGTATCTTTGGCTTGAACGCGAGCAAATTTTTCAGGAGGAAATATCGGAAAATCTTCAAATTTAAATTTATGTGATGAATCTGTCAATGTATCGCCGATTCCGAAAATTCCCGAATCGAATAATCCGACTATATCGCCCGGATATGCCTCTTCAATAATTTGTCTGTCCTGTGCCAAAAATTGTTGAGGCTGTGAGAGTTTTATCAATTTGTCTTCCTGCGCATGCCAGACATTCATATTGCGTTCAAATTTTCCGGAGCATATTCTTATAAATGCCAATCTGTCGCGATGTGCAGGATTCATATTCGCTTGAATTTTAAAAACAAATGCCGAAAATTTTTCATCGTCGGGTTCAATTATTCCATCCGTTGACATTCTCGGTGCAGGTGCAGGTGCCATTTTTAAAAATTCTTCCAAAAAATTTTGTACTCCGAAATTTGTCATTGCACTTCCGAAAAATGTCGGCGTTAAATCTCCTGCATCTATTTTTGCTTTATCGAAATGTTCTCCTGCCTCATCAAGCAACATTAAATCATCTTGCAAGGCATTAAAATTTTCTTGACCGATTCTTTTTATCATTTCATCAGAATCTTTTTCAAATATTTCAGATGCTCTTTCTTTTTGTCCGTGTGATGTATCCTCCGCGAACAATTCAACACATTCTTTTTGTCGATCATATACGCCCAAATATTTGCCGTCAATTCCTATCGGGAAATTCATCGGATAAGTCGGAATTCCCAATACTTTTTCAATTTCGTCCATCAAATCGAGCGGTGCTTTGCCGTAGCGATCCAATTTGTTCACAAATGTAAAAATTGGGATTCTTCTTTCGCGACAGACTTTGAAAAGTTTTTTCGTTTGAGCTTCAACGCCTTTTGCTGCGTCTATTATCATTACTGCACTGTCTACTGCCATAAGCGTGCGGTATGTATCTTCAGAAAAATCTTGATGTCCCGGCGTATCCAGTATATTTATTTTAAATCCGTTGTAATCAAATTGCAAAACCGAACTCGTTACCGAAATTCCGCGTTGTTTTTCTATTTCCATCCAATCTGAAACGGCATGCCTTTGAGTTTTTCTTGACTTTATCGAGCCGGCAAGATGAATTGCTCCGCCGTAAAGCAATAATTTTTCGGTAAGCGTCGTTTTTCCTGCGTCCGGATGCGAAATTATTGCAAATGTTCTGCGTTTATTTATTTCTTCCAAAATTGTTGACAAATAAATTTCCTCCTCATATTTTGGATTATGCCGCAGAAATTATATAACAAAGATTATAAAACGTCCAGAATTTTTTTATTTACATACTCCGCAACGTTTGCAATTTTCAAAGCATTTTAATGTTTTCTCCATTTTTTCAGCTTTTTTATATTCTTCATACAAATATTTTTTTGAAAATCCCATATCCAAAAAATCCCAAGCAAATTTTTCATCTTTGTCGCGTTCTCTGTATAAATATTCTTTTTCATCGACATCTAAAATTTTCATTGCTTGTTTAAATTTTTTTATCCCTCCCATTTCGTGCGATTTTAATAAAATTTCTCCGATTTTTTCGTCGCCGCGTGATAAAATTCCTTGAATTTCAGTTTCTCGTGTCGATTCGGCTATTATTTCTATGTTTTTTTCTTTTAATTCTTTTCGGATTTTTTTTAAACTTTCGTCCAAATATTTTTTTTCTGCCATTTTCGACCATTGAAACGGAGTAAAAGGTTTTGGAATGAAAGGATTTATACTTAGTGTCAATTTTCCGTTTGATTTTTTTATTTCCATATATTTTTTTATTCGTTTGGCAAGTTCAATTATCGCGTCAACATCTTCAAATGTTTCAAAAGGCAGTCCGATCATAAAATAAAGTTTAAAATTTTTAATTCCCGCCGAAATTCCCAATTCCAAAGTTTTAAAAATATGTTCTTCTTCAATTCCTTTGTTAATTACTGCCCGCATTTTTGAACTTCCGGCTTCAGGAGCAATCGTCAACGTTTTCAAGCCGCTTTCTGCCAATAATTTTACCAATTCTTCAGTCACGGAATCTGCTCGAAATGATGCAACCGACATCGGCAAATTATTTTCGCGAATTATTTTACAAATTTCATTTATTTGAGGATAATCCGAGATTGCTGCTCCCATTAATCCGATTTTCTTATTAAATTTTTTGGCAGACAAAATTTCTTCACGCAAAATTTCCAATGAGCGATTGCGAGGATTTCTGAAACAATATCCTGCCATGCAAAAACGACAGTGACGACCGCAGCCTCTGGCAGTCTCAATTAAATACATGTTAAATTCGGCATCATCGGTAACAATAATTGTATGAGCCGGAAATTCATCAAGATTTTTTAAAAATTGTCTGCGAACGATTTTTTTAAATTTTGGAACGAAAACGCCTTCAACTTCAGATAATTTTTTTAAAATTTCAATTCGTGATAAATTTTGGGATTTTGCGAGATAAAAAGTATCGAAAAAATTCGGCAAAACAACTTCAGCTTCACCGATTATGAAAGCGTCAACGAAATCTTGCAAAGGAACGGGATTAAAAGTTGCACAAGGACCGCCGGCAATTATAATCGGATCAAAATCATTCCTTTCCGATGACTTTAATTTAATTTTACCGATTTGAAGAATTTTTAAAAAATTAAAATAATCCGGCTCGAAAGAAAGAGAAAAACCTATAAGAGGAAATTTGAAAAGCGGCGTTTGAGATTCCGTACTCAAAATTGGAGAATCCGATTTTTCAAGCATTTGAAGAAATTTAAAATCAGGCAAAAAAAATCTCTCACAGGAAGTATCGGAGCGAGAATTGAGTAAGTCATAAATAATGTGAATGCCGAGATTGCTCATGCCGACGTGATAAAGATTCGGATAAACCAGAGCAAATTTTTGACGACCTGCTCCATTGTGAATTACATAACCTTTTTCATTTTTAAGGCGATTTTTTAAAAAATTTGTAAAAGTATTCATAATTTGAAAGTATAACACAGACTTGACGAAAATCAAAAAAATATGTTAGACTAAATAAATGGAAGAGAAAGAATTTTTGCAAAAAGCGGCGATTGCATCGATAAGTTATTTTGTATCGATGATTGCATTTTATTTGGACATAGGTCAAAATATGGGAAATTATTGGCTTAATGCAATAATTCCGATGATATTTTGTTTGATTTTAATTCAATATTCGACGAAAAAATATATCTTCACGAAATTTATGATTCCAAATTTATTGAGCGGACTTTTGTGGAGTAGTGCATTTCCGATTTTATACGTTTGGACTTATGAAAAAGCATGGTTTATGTCGCTGACTTATTACGATTTTGTAATAGGAACGTCGATTTTTTTATTTTTGACAAGTTTGGAAGTAATTTTGAATTGGAAAATATCGAAAAAGAAAAGTTCAGCGATAATGGCGGCATTAAATTTTATATTTATTTTGATTCCATTCATAGAATACGCATATTATTTTATGACTTGGCATTGTCTTTCACCGGCATCACTTATGGCGTTATACTTGACGAATTGGAAAGAAAGCATAGATTTTTTGCGCGGAAATGTCGGCGATATAAATTTAATAATAATTTTTGTCGTGACGGGATTTTTATTAAAAAAATCGTATGAAATTCACAAAAAATTTGCCGAAGAAATAAAAAAATTGCCTAAAAAAAATTATGAAAAAATATCTGCAATAATCGTTGTAGTTTGTTCGAGCCTGGCATTAATTTATTATCCGCCGCAAAGCTCAATAGCAACGTTGTGGAAAAATGTTACGGACTATGTTGAAAAAATGCAAGAATATAATGTCGGACATGCAGAAAGATATGAAAATTTACAAATAGACGAAAAAAATACATTGGCGGCAAAAACGACGGGAACAGTAATAATTGTAATCGGAGAGAGTGCATCTCGAAGTTATATGAAGGCATTTAACGAAAAATTTGAATTTGAAGACACACCGATATTGAGCGCGAAAAAAATTGAAGGATTTGAAAAAAACGGCTTTATAATTTACGAAAATATTTATTCATCGTGGTCTCAAACAGTTCCTTCATTACAAAGAGCATTGACGGAACAAAGTCAATATAACGAAAAAGAATTTGAAAAATCTGTGTCGATAATAGATGTTGCCAAAAAATCGGGATACAAAACGTATTGGTTCAGCAATCAAGGACGATATGGAGAATATGACAGCGCAATAACATTGGTAGCAAAGACTGCAGAAATTTCAGAGTGGACGGACGATGCTTACGATTTTTCAGACAAATATGATTCTGCGCTTCTTAAATATTTGGAAAAAGTTGACGGAAGAGAAAATAATTTTATAGTTCTTCATTTAATGGGAAGTCACATTTATTATAATAATCGCTATCCGAAAGAATTTAAAAAATGGACGACGAAAGACGGAACGGGAATGGCGACGGCTGCTCCTTCATATGCAAATTCAATTTTATATACTGATTATATTTTGAATGAAATTTATGAATATGCGAAAAAAAATTTAAATTTGGAGGCGATGATATATTTTTCGGATCACGGCGAAAATTTAAATATTTCACATAATCCTGATGTATTCAGTTTTGATATGGTTAGAATTCCGATGTTTGTATATTTATCTGAAGAATATCGCGAAAAATTGCCTGAGAGAACGGAAAATTTGCGAAGGAATGAGAAAAAATATTTTACAAACGACATGCTGTATGATACAATTTGCGGAATAATAAATGCGCCGTCAAATAAGTATGAGGTACGACAAGATTTTTCGTCTGAGGGATATAATTTTAATCGTGAAAATTTAACGACGATGCTCGGACAACATTCATTGAAGGAAGATGTCGAGCAAAATTAAGGGAGGCGACTTATTTTTATGAAATATTCATTGTGCGATGATTTTTTAAATTCCAAAAAAATAATTTATCCGTTGGCAAAATATTTATCGCCGTATTTGAAAGGAAAAACAAATTTTACACCTTGGGCAGTAGAAATACATCCTACAGCAAAATGCAATCATCAATGTATTCATTGTTCATATAAAGAAAGAAATTCAAATCGTGTCGAAATGCCGACGGAAGTTTTTCAAAAATTAATAAATTCTTTAATAGAAATGAAAATCAGAGGCGTTTATTTTTCGGGAGGCGGCGAACCTTGCACTTATCCGGAACTTCCTTCAGCGATAAAAAAATTGAATGAAAACGGGATCGAAGTTGCATTGGTTACGAACGGGACATTGTTTGAAAAAAATGGTTTAAATGAGATTGCAAATCATATAAATTATATTGCTGTATCAGTTCCCAGTTGTACAAAAAATATTTATGAAAAAATAACAGGTCGCGACTTAATGGAAAAAATAATTTCTTTGCCCAAAAATATAAAAAGCAAATGGAAAAATGAATCGCCGATAATCGGAGCAAGAGTTGTAATAACAAATTTAATTGCGGAAGAAGTTCCACATATTTTGAATACTCTCAGCAAAGAAGTAGGGGGGGGGGTATGATTATGTTTTGTTCAAAATCGTTCGTGATTATGAAGATCGCGGACTCGGTTTATCTGAAGAAATGGTCATAAAATTAAAAAATGAAATAAAAATTTTAAGCGACGAAGGAAAAATAAATCATCGTTTTACAAATCTTGATAAAATTTTTTCTTATCGCAAGCCTTATAATCCTGAAGGCAAATGTCATATAAATCGAATGGGATTATTGGCAGTCGTTACGCCTGAAGGTGATGTTTATCCCAACATTGCAGAAATTGGAAATGACGAATTTTGTGCAGGAAATTTAAGTAATTTGCCTTTTGAAAAAATTTGGAACGGCGAAAGACATTTGCAAGTCAAAAATAAATCCGATGAACAATGGCAAGAAGGAAAATGTAAAAATTGTCGTGCTGTTTCATATAATCTCAGAATAAATGATATTTTATTGGAAATTCCGATTGAGGAAGATCCTTTCTTGTAAATTTTTTATGTCATCACTTTCTGCAAATTTTTTTCTTTCGGAAAGTGGTGATTATTTTGCATTACAAAAAAATATTGGTTACAGGCGCAGACGGATTTATCGGTTCGCATTTAACCGAGACTTTAATTCGTGAAGGCAATAATGTAAAGGCATTCGTTCAATATAATTCTTTCAACTCATGGGGCTGGCTCGATTGTACGGATACCGAAATAAAAAAATCTCTGGAGGTATTTTCGGGAGACATTCGCGATTCGCACGGAGTCAAAACAGCGATGAAAGACTGCGATTGCGTAATAAATTTGGCGGCATTGATTGCAATTCCTTATTCTTATCATTCGCCGGATACTTATATTGATACAAATGTCAAAGGTGCATTGAATGTTGTGCAGGCGGCACGAGATCTAGATATTTCAAAAATTGTCCAGACCTCAACTTCTGAAGTTTATGGAACGGCGCAATTCGTACCGATAACCGAAAAACATCCTCTGCATGCTCAATCACCGTATGCAGCAAGCAAAATCGGAGCCGATCAAATTGCAATGTCGTTTTATAATTCATTTGGATTGCCGGTTGCAATAATAAGACCTTTCAACACGTACGGACCGAGACAATCGGCAAGAGCAGTAATTCCGACGATTATAACGCAAATCTTAAACGGAAACAAAAAAATAAAATTGGGAGCAATTTCACCTACTAGAGATTTTAATTACATCAAAGATACCGTTCAAGGCTTTATATCCGTTGCAAATTCGGAAAAATCAATCGGCGAAGTTATAAATATCGGAAGTAATTTTGAAATTTCAATAGGCGAAACTGCGAAACTCATTGCCGAAATTTTAAATGTCGAAATTGAAATTGAAACTGATGAAATAAGATTGAGACCTGAAAAAAGTGAAGTCAACAGGCTTTGGGCAGACAATTCAAAAGCAAAAAATTTATTGAATTGGCAGCCGAAATTTTCAGGAAAAGACGGAATGCGGAGAGGTTTAAAAGAAACGATCGAATGGTTTTCAAATAACGAAAATATTAAAAAGTACAAGGCAGATGTGTATAATTTATGACTAATGAAGAAAAATTTTTTATTGAAAATATCAGAAAAAAATTAAAACAGGCTTTGAATGCAGAAAATTTTATTCCATTGCATGAACCGAATTTCAGCGGCAATGAAAATAAATATGTCAGCGAATGTGTAAATACCGGATGGGTATCTTCAGTCGGAAAATTTGTTGATTCATTTGAAAAAAATTTGGCTGAATATACCGGAGTAAAAAGAGCAGTAGCAGTCGTCAACGGAACTTCGGCACTTCATATAAGTTTAATTTCAGTCGGAGTTAAGGCGAATGATGAAATATTAATTCCGGCTCTTACATTCATAGCAACAGCAAATGCAGTAACTTATTGTAATGCGATTCCTCATTTCGTTGATAGTGCAGATGATACATTGGGAATTGATCCGATTAAATTGGAATCTTATTTAAGAGAAATATCCGAAATACGAAACGGATTTTGTTACAATAAGTTAACCGATCGCCGAATTTCTGCAGTCGTTCCAATGCACACTTTCGGTCATCCCGTTGATATGGAAAAATTAATTGAAGTCGCTGAAAAATATAATCTGGTTATCGTCGAGGATTGTGCAGAATCAATCGGATCATTTTATAAAAATATCCACACGGGAAATTTCGGAAAAGTGGCGGCAATAAGTTTTAACGGAAACAAAACAATTACGACAGGAGGAGGCGGTGCAGTTCTTACGAATGATGAAGAATTGGGAAAATTTATAAAACATATCACGACTCAGGCAAAAATACCTCATCGTTGGGAATTTTCTCACGATTATATCGGTTACAATTATCGAATGCCGAATATTAATGCCGCTTTGGGTTGTGCACAGCTGGAACAATTAAATAGTTTCATTGAGAAGAAAAGAAAACTTGCGGTGAAATATAAAAATTTATTCCAAACGATTGAAGGAATTAAATTTTTTGAAGAACCGAAATTTGCCAAAAGTAATTATTGGCTCAATGCAATTATTTTAGAAAAGAAATATCAACATTTGAGAGATGAATTACTTTCAGAATTGAACGACAACAATATAATGTCACGTCCGATTTGGAATTTGATGTATAAAATGAAAATGTATGAAAATTGTCCGCGAATGAATTGTGAGACGGCTGAAGAAATAAATCGGAGACTAATAAACATTCCGAGTAGTGCAAAATTGGCAGAGGATTTTAAAAAATGAAAATTGAGGAATTAAATAAATATCTTGGAAATATTCAAATGACGATAGTCGAGGCAATGCAGAGAATCGATAAAAACAATGCAGGAATTTTATACATTGCCGATGAGCAAAGAAAATTAATCGGAAGTTTAACGGACGGAGATATAAGAAGATGGATAATCAAAACAGGCGAATTGACTGGAAAAATTGAACAAGCAATGTTTTGCAATCCAAAATTTTTATTTGAAGAAAATTATAATTACGAAACCGAAAAAAATTTTTTTTCATCAAATACTCTGCAGTCTGTTCCGATAGTCGACAAAAATAAAAAAATCATCAATATTATATTCAGAAATAAAAATGCAATAAACGTTCTCAACAAAAATAATATCTCACTTTCAAAGATTCCGATTATAATAATGGCAGGCGGAAAAGGCACCAGATTATATCCTTATACAAAAATTATTCCTAAACCTTTGATTCCGATCGGTGATGTTCCGATTATCGAAAGAATTTTAAATCGTTTCAGAAAATATGGAGCAGAAAAATTTTTTATAACCCTCAATCATAAAAAAGAAATGATAAAATCATATCTCAATGAACTTAATGTCAATTATGAAATTAATTACGTTGAAGAAAATGAGCCGCTCGGAACGGCAGGAAGCATAAGACTGATTGATGAAAAATTTGATACTCCGATCATTGTGACAAATTGTGATATATTGATTGAAACAAATTACGAAGATATTTTTTTGCATCATAAAAAATTTAAAAATGCTTTGACGATTGTATCCTCATTAAAAAATACAACGATTCCTTACGGCGTGATTCATTCTCGTGAAGAAGGAATAGTATCATCGATGGAAGAAAAACCGATAATTTCATATCTGATAAATACGGGAATGTACATAATAAATGCGGAGCATATTGAAAAAATTCCGAAAGATGAAGTTTTCAATATGACAGATTTGATTGACAGACTGATTAAAGAAAATTATAAAGTCGGAATATATCCAATTAGTGAAGATTCATTTTTGGATATGGGAGAATTTGAAGAAATGAAACGAATGGAAGAAAAAATTTACAGCAATGTGATTCGCTGAA
>CAJOPN010000004.1 GCA_905236285.1 uncultured Selenomonadaceae bacterium
ACGATTGGGATTTTTACCGGGAGACATTCGCGAAAAAGTCGATCCGTATTTGCGACCGCTTTATGACGCATTGCAAGATGTTTTGGGATTTGACATGTATCAAAAATTTACGGCAAAAGGAATAATTGAAATTGCACCGCTCGCATACATGAGAGGACGAACTTTAAACGACGCATTCATAATTCTGGATGAAGCGCAGAATACGACGAGCCGGCAAATGAAAATGTTTTTGACGCGATTGGGATTTAATTCAAAAATGGCGGTTACGGGCGATCTCGGACAAATTGATTTGCCGCGCGGTGTTCAATCCGGTTTGATTGAGGCGATTGAAATTCTTAATGACATTAAAGGAATCGGAATTGTTAAACTTGATTCAAGTGATGTAATTCGTCACGAAGTGGTTTCAAAAATTATTGATGCTTATGAGGAATATGAAAATGGAGATAATAATCAGCAAAGACCCTGAAAATTTAAATGTTGATGAAAAAATAATTGATGAAATAAAAAAAGCCGTCGAAATTATCGGCGAACTTTACGATTTAAAAAATTTTTCAGTCAGCATTACATTGACGAATGACGAAATTATTCACGAACTCAATAAAAATTATCGCGGAATTGATCGACAGACTGATGTTTTAAGTTTTGCATTTCGTGAATCCGATGAACCTGAAATTTTTGATTCGGAAATTGAAATTTTAGGCGATATAATTATTTCCATCGAGCGTGCAAAAATTCAATCCGAAGAATACGGACACAGTTTTTTGAGAGAAATTATTTTTTTGACTGTTCACGGAATGCTGCACCTTCTCGGCTACGATCATATTGAAGAATCTGAACGGCTTGAAATGGAAACGGAACAAAAATTTATAATGGAAAAACTTGGAATCGGAAGAGATTAATTTTCAATTCAAAACAAAATGAGTTTCGGTTATTTTACTTAATATACAGTTTTGATAATCGGTTTCCAAATTGTAATTTATAAGTTGACGATTTTTTTCAATTCTCGGATTCGGCAGAGGTACGGCTGAAAGTAAACTTTTTGTATAAGGATGAAGAGGATTTGAAAAAATTTCTTTAGTCGTTCCGGTTTCGACAAGATAACCTTTGTGCAAAACTCCGATTCTGTCGGAAATATATTTAACCATACTTAAATCATGTGCAATAAAAAGATAGGCGCATTGAGTGTCGTCTTGAATATCTTTCATCAAATTGACGACCTGCGCTTGAATGGAAACATCTAAAGCCGAAATACATTCATCGGCGATTATCAATTTTGGATTCATAACGAGAGCGCGAGCTATTCCGACTCTCTGTCTCTGTCCGCCTGAAAATTGATGAGGATACCTTTGAGCATGTGCAGGAGACAATCCGACTTTTTGCAGAATGTCGCCGATAATTTTATTTCTTTCTTTCAAATTTGAATAAAGTCCGTGAATATCCAGACCTTCACCGATAATATCTCCAATTTTTTTTCGCGGATTTAAACTCGACATCGGGTCTTGAAAAATCATCTGCATATTTTTTCTGAGCATTCTCTGTGTTTTATGACTGAGATTGCCGGAAATTTTTTTGTAATTGAAATAAATTTGTCCTTCAGTCGGATCATAAAGTCGAATTATGCTGCGTCCGATTGTAGTTTTTCCCGATCCCGATTCGCCTACCAAGCCGTAAGTTTCACCGGGATAAATTTCAAATGATACGCCGTTGACTGCTTTAATTTTAAAATTTCGCGATATTTCAAAATGTTGATGAAGATTTTCAACTTTAAGCAAAGGCTCATTCATAATTAAATTTTCGCCGCCTTTCCGGCTCTTTCCAATCTCAATTTTAATTCTTTCGGCAATTCAATTTTCGGTGCGTCGGGATGCAATAACCATGTTGCCGCAAAATGTGTTTCTGTGATTTGAAACATCGGCGGTTCTTTTTTTTCGTCAATTTTCATTGCAAATTTATTTCTCGCCGCAAATGCATCGCCTTTGGGTTCATGCAAAAGATTCGGCGGACTTCCGGGGATTGAATAAAGTCGATCGTCGTCAGTCTCCAAATCAGGCATCGCCGACAGCAATCCCCATGTGTAAGGATGACGCGGATCAAAAAATATTTCGTCAACCGTTCCGGTTTCAATTATTTTTCCTGCATACATAACATTTACGTAATCGGCTACTTTCGCAACGACTCCCAAATCATGCGTGATATATATTACTGACAAATCCATTTTATTTTGAATATCTTGAATTAAATTTAAAATTTTTGCTTGAATTGTTACATCAAGAGCAGTCGTCGGTTCGTCACAAATTAAAATTTTCGGTTCGCATGAAAGTGCAATCGCTATTACAATTCGCTGTCTCATTCCGCCTGAAAGTTGATGAGGATAATTTTTCATTCGATTTTCTGCGTCAACTATTCCGACCAATTTTAATAATTCCAACGTTTTTTCGCGAGCTTCCGATTTTGAAATTTTTTTATGAATAAACATTCCTTCCATAATTTGTTCGCCGATTTGCATAGTCGGATCCAAACTCGTCATTGGGTCTTGAAAAACCATTGCAATATTTTTTCCGTTAATGTTTTGCCTCAATTCTTTTTTTGTTAATGACAACAAATCAATAATTTTTTCTTCGCTCGTTCGATATAAAATTTTTCCGCTGTTTATAATACTGTTGCTGTCTAAAAGTCCGACGGCAGATTTCATTGTTACGGATTTTCCCGATCCCGATTCTCCGACGAGTGCAACCGTTTTTCCTTTCGGCAGATTTAAATCAACGCCGCGTATTGCGTGAATATTTCCTGCATTCGTGCGAAATGTTATATCCAAATTTTTTATTGAAAGAATTATATTTTTATCCATTACATATCCTCAATTTTCGGTGCCAATGCCTCGCGGAATCCGTCACCGATTAAATTAAATCCGAGCATTAAAACAGCCAAAACCGAAATGGGCGGCAAAATTTGATAAGGCAGTATTGTAATATTATTGAATCCCGCCTCAATCAATGAACCTATTGAACATTGCGGCAAAACAATTCCGACTCCGACGAATGACAAAAATGCTTCGGTAAAAATTGCAACGGGAATTGAAAACATTACTTGAGTAATAATCGGTCCGATTGTGTTCGGCAAAATTTGTTTAAAAATTATATGAAAATTTCCTGCACCGAGCGTTCGACTTGCCAATACATATTCACGTTCTTTGAGTTTCAAACATTCAGCTCTTGCAATTTTACTCATGCCGATCCATTCCGTTATCAAAAGCGATGCAATTACAAGTCCGATTCCTTTTTCCATGAAGACAGCCAAAATTGAAATTATTACAAGTGTAGGAATACTTCCTGCAATTTCTATAAAACGCTGCATAATGTTATCAACAGTTCCGCCGAAATATCCGCTGATTAATCCGTAACTCGTGCCGATGAGCATATCAATAAAAATTGTCACGAAAGCAATTATCAAAGATACTCTCGCACCCTGCCACGTTCTTGTCCAGAGATCGCGTCCCATGTCATCTGTTCCGAAAATAAAAGTTTTGTCCGAAAAAATTTTTTGTGATTCGCTATCTGCAATTTGAGGCGTTAAACTTTTTGCAACGATCTCTTTGCCGCTCGAATCGGTTATCGAAATTATTTCTTGATAGCTGTATGAACTTAAAATCGGAGCAAAAATTGCAAATAAAATTATAATGCCAACGAGTATCACTCCCGTCACGGCAAATTTATTTCGCAGAAAATGAATTGCGACACCTTTCCAATATCCTTGAGACGCAAAATTTAAATCAATATTTATATTTCGTTCGCCGATAAATTCAAAATCTTCTTTTTGTGGCGTATAAATTTTATTCAATTTTTATTTTGTCTCCTTTGCCGCAATTCTTATTCGCGGATCAATTATTCCGTAAAGAATGTCAAGAATTAACATTATTCCGATGTATAACGCCGAAAATACAATTCCCAATGCAAGAACGTAATTATAATCAATTCCTTCACCGGCGATTGCATCGACCATTAATTTGCCGATTCCGTTCACGCCGTATATTTTTTCCATGACCATTGCGCCTGTCATCAAATCGACAACGAGCGGTGCTATAACTGTTACAATCGGAATCAAAGCATTTCGCAAAATATGTTTTCTTATGAGTTCAAAGCCGTAAAGTCCTTTTGATTCAGCCAATTTAACGTAATCGCTGTTCATTACTTCAACCATTTCATTGCGTGTGAATCTTGCGACAGTCGAGACGGTGAACAAACTCAAAGAAATTGACGGCATTATAGACGAAAACAAAAATCTTGACGGATCGAAAAAATACGGAAAGAACGGAATTTTGTAAGAGAAAAAATATTGCAGAAAAATCATAAAAACATATGACGGAATACAAACGCCGAGAATCGAAAAAACTGTGCAAAGTCCGTCCAAAAATTTACCGCGATTGAGTGCGGCAGTAATTCCCAAAAAAAGCCCCGCCGTCGTTCCGAATAAAATTGAAATTACTCCGATTTTAAAAGAATTTTCCATGCATTTAATCAGTATCGGTTTAATCGGTGCACCGTTATAAAGTGATGTGCCGTTGCCGAAATTTCCCTGCATTAACATTGACATATAATCGGAAAATTGAATCAAAATCGGTTTATCCAATCCGAGTTCGGCCCTTTTTTGCAAAATCATTTCCGCACTCATTCGCTCAACCGGAAAAGGATCGCCCGGCATTATACGTATTAAAACAAAAAGCACGAAAGTTATCAAAAACAACGTCAGCAATGACATTAAAATTCTTTTTGTTATGTATTTCGCCATTTTATTTTGTCGTCACCGATTTAAATACGCGATCGACTCCCGCCGCATGAAATTCAATTCCTTTGACGTTGCTTGAAATTAATACTGAGTTTGCATTTGTATAAAGCGGAGCGATAACCGCATTTTCCAAAAGAATTTTTTCTGCATCATACATTGCTGCCCAACGTGCATTATAATTGGCGGCAAGTTCTCCCGTCGTGCAGTCGGCAATAATTTTGTCGTATTGTGCATTACTCCAATGTTCCGCAATTTCACAGCCTTCAGTCGTCCAAAGAGTGAAAAATGTCATCGGATCATCATAATCGGGAACCCAATTTGTTACTGCAATATCATAACTGTCAGATGTAACTTTGCTTAAATATTCCGCTTTAGGCATCGGCTGAAGATTTAACGTTATTCCCGGCAAATTTTCTTCAACTTGAGATTTAATTGCCTGAACTACTTTTACAATCGTATCTCCCGAATCATTTGCATAGATCAAATTGAGTGTAAATTTGTCTTTGTTGAGTTCGCTCTTTGCCTTTTCAAAATATTCGCGTGCTTTCTTTACATCAAATCCGACGTAATCCGAAAATTGTTTTTGATCTTCTGCAAAATATTTTCCTGTCTCGGCGTTCGGAGCAAATTTAACCGGAATTGCAGTATAAGTTGCCTCTGAGCCGTCCATAATGTAATTGTTCACGAGAGATTCACGATCAACTGCATTTGAAATTGCCAGTCTGAGATTTGCATTTGCAAGTGCGCCGCCGTGATTATTTTTCGGATCTTGGTTAAATGAAATATAATTTAATGAGCCTGCAGCAATCGTATTTAAATTTTTTGAAAGCTCGGCATCTTGTTTAACGTGTTCAACTTGATTGCCGCTGATTGTTACAACGTTCAATGTTCCGTTTTTGAATGATGTCAAAGCATTGTCTGAAGACGATACAACTTGATATTGCCAATCGTTCAAAGTAACTTTGTCGGCATTCCAATACGAACTGTTTTTCTTTAATTGAATGTTGGCGGTACCGGGCAAATATTCAGTCAAAACAAATGCTCCGTTCGACAAAAATGTGTCGGGACTCGTGCCGTAAGTTCCGTCTGAAAGTGAATTATAAAATTTTTCGTTAATCGGGAAGAAAGTCGGAAAAGTCATTAAAGCCGGAAAGAATGAAACGGGAGCATCGAGTTCAACGACAAAAGTTTTTGAATCAGGTGCAGAGACTCCCAAAGTTTTCGGATCAGCACCTTTTATAACAGCGTCTGCATTTTTCACGCAGGCAACGGTTGAACCGAGCATGTACGAATATTCTTCAGCTTTTTGGCAATGTCTTCTCCAGGCAAATACAAAATCGTCTGCAGTTACATCATCACCATTGGACCATTTTGCATCACGCAAATGAAATGTGTAAGTTTTTCCGTCTTCCGATATGTCAAAACTCTCGGCAATCGCAGGAATTGCTTTTCCGTCAGAATCAAGCTGCATTAATCCGTCAATACAATCTGCTATTACTTCAAATGAGGCTGAATCGGTAGCCTGTGCAGTATCGAGCGACACGACATTTGAGCCGAGCATTACGCTTAATTTATCTTTAGAGGCAGATTCATCTCCGCAACCGATTATTAAAGTTGCAAAAATTAACAAAGTCAACAATAAAAATTTTTTCATTTTAAATTTTTCCTTTCAAATCAATTTTCTTCAATAAAAAAATGTTGATAATCTTTTTCGTCTTCCCAATAATTGCCTCCCCATTTAAAATTATGTTCAAGAAACAATTTGCAACACAAATCATCTTCGACAATTTTATAAGAAAAATTTTTATTTCGATCTTCAAAGTCGACAGAATTATCGGGTGCAATAATTTTCTTGCCGTCAACAGTCTTTATATAAGGATTGTACAGCGGATTAATGTCAACTGCCAAGCCGTAGCCGTGTTTTGAAATTCTCTGAGTGAATGAAACAAAACGGAAATTAAAACAGGAAGAATTATTGTCGCGCATTGACAATTCATCATCGGCATCATATTCATCAATCAAGCGAATTTTTTCAATCGGATAATTCTCCTCAAAAAGTTTTTTAAAAATATCAATCAAATCTTCAGCAATTTTTTCATTGCAAATCATTTCGCCGCTTAAAATTTTTCCGTTCAAATCTTTATGCAATAAACTCAAATGACGTAAATTTTCAATCGGTATCGTACAATTATTTTTATACGATTTATCTTTGATTCTCGAAAAAATTTCGTCATTAATCTTTGAAATATAAAAACCTTCCAAAAAATTTTCACCTCTGTCAAAAAAATTGAAAAAAATTTCTTAACATGATAACATGTTGAAAAAATAAATGCAAGTTGAAAGGATAAAAATTCATGGGATTAGAAGAAATGATTGGAAATGAAGGCGAAAAAGTTCCGGGTTTGGGCGTGATAATTTTCAAAGACGGAAAAGAAATTTATAATAAATTTCTCGGATATGCAAACATTGACAAAAAAAAATTGATAACGCGAAATACAAGATTCAGAGCGGCATCAATTTCAAAGATGTTTACAATTTTCACGATTATGCAGCTTGCTGAGGAAAAAAAAATAAATCTCGATACCGATATAAACGAATATCTCGATTTTAATTTGCGCAATCCGAATTTTCCGAATGAGCCGATAACTGTCAGAATGCTTGCAAGTCATACATCATCAATTCGCGACGGAATTTTAAAAAAAATTTACAGCTTGCCGCCTGAATTTAATATAAAAGAATTTTTTGACAAGAACGGCAGATTTTACGATGACGGAATACATTTTTCATCAAAAGAGGAAGAAATCGGAAAATATTTTAAATATTGCAATTTGAATTACGGCATTTTAGGCACGATAATTGAACGAGTGACGAAAGAACGCTTCGATTTGTATCAAAAAAATCATATTTTGAAACAACTTGACATCAAGGGCGATTATGTGGTCGGAAATTTTGAAGAAAATGAATTTAAAAATCTCGGAACGATTTATCAAAAAAATAAAAACGGCGAATGGAATGAAAATTTTGACTGGATCGCACAAATTGACGATTATGAAACTCAGCCGCCGAAAGATACAATACTTTTACAAAATCCTTATGAACGAGAGAAAGATAAAATGTACTCTTTGAAAAATTACAAAATCGGAACGAATGCGACAATATTTTCACCGGCAGGAGGATTGCGAATTTCATTTGAAGAATTGACACATTGTCTTGAAATGTTGATGAATGACGGAAAATATAAAGGCAATCAAATAATCAAATCAGAATTTTTAAATGAGATGATGAAAAGTCAATGGATTTATGACGAAAAAAATTTGAACGGCGATAATTACGGAGTTATGTACAATTACGGATTGGGAATATATAAAATTGAAGGCAATTCAAAGGCAAGATTTTGCAAGGAAAAAGAAATTGATTTTATCGGACACAGCGGCGAGGCTTACGGATTAATTTCAGGTCTGTATTTTATACCGAATACCAAAGATGGTGTAGTATTTATGATTAACGGCGAGGCAACAGATCCCGAAAAAAATAAAAAAAGTCTCGGAAAATTCAGCAATAATTACATTTGGGAAGAAAATTTAATGAATCAAATTTGCGAAAAAAATTTTTAATAATTGTAATTATTTGCAATATCAGCGAAATTTTTTAACGAAAGATTTTCGGCGCGTCGATTGGGATCGATTGAAGATTTTTTAAGAGCGTCAGAAATTTTTTCACGTTCAAAACCTGCTCCGAGCAATGAATTTAACAAATTTTTTCGACGTTGACCGAATGCTCCGCGAACTATTTTGAAAAATAATTTTTCGTCTTTGACATCAACTGCAACATTTTTTCTTACGTCGCAGACAATCACGGAAGACATAACATCGGGATTCGGCAGGAAAGAAGTCGGCGGCACGTCAAAAGCAATTCGCGGCTCGGTATAAAATTGAACTGCAACCGATAATGCTCCGTAAGTTTTTGCCGATTCATTTTTCGCAATCAAATTTTCGGGAGTCGCAATCATTCTTTCGGCTACTTCACGCTGAACCATTGTTACAATTTTTGTTATCGGAAGATTTTTTTCAAGTAAAGTCAAAATGATTTGCGTCGTAATGTAATAAGGCAGATTTGCAACGACTTTAAACGGCTGATTGTTCATAATTTCATTTATGTCGACTTTCAAAATATCGCCTTGAATCAATCGAAAATTTTTATAACCGCTAAGAGTTTCGGCGAGAACCTGCGGTAATTTTTTATCGAGTTCAACTGCCGTGACATGAGCACCGGCTTTTAATAATCCTTGCGTCAATGTTCCGATACCAGGTCCTATTTCCAAAATATTTTCGCCGTCTTCAATTTCCGCTGCAAGAACTATTTCATTCACGACATTTTTATCAATCAAAAAATTTTGTCCGAGTCGTTTGCTTGCACGAAGTTTAAATTTTTTTAAAATGTATCTCGTCGCACTTAAATTTGCTATCTCTGGAATTATTTTTTCATTCATTTAAATCACCTGTTTTAATATTAACACATAAATTGAAAACGTGAAAGAGATATAAAATATTTTTATTGAACAGCGCAGGAATTTATAAATTCGGCTTGAATAGAATTTACATAAAAAAGACGGAGGAGATGACATAAACATGGGTGACTTGAAATTTCAATCTTCGATGCGAATACAATTTTTATTGATGATGATCGGCGCATCGTTATTCACAATGATTTGTATGGGAATAATTTTTTTCAAAAGTATGGTTGCGGCAAATGAAGAAGAGGTAAGAATATATCGTGAAAGTCTTGTATCAGATGTTGAACGTGAATTAAAAATTGAAACTGAAACGGCGATCAGTTTAATTGAAACGGTTTACAAAAAACAACAGGCAGGATTGATGACGGAGGAACAAGCAAAAATTGAAGCGGCTGATTTGGTAAGAAATCTTCGTTACGATAATGGAGCAGGATATTTTTGGATTGATACGGTTGAAGGAATTAATGTTGTACTTTTAGGCCGAAAAGAAACTGAAGGAAAATCAAGAATTAATTTGACGGATCCGACAGGAAAACAATTTATAAAAGAAATGATAGAGAATGGACAAAAATCAGGCGGCGGATATACAGATTTAATGTTTGCAAAACCGAATCAAACCGAACCTCTGCCAAAAAGAAATTACACGGCAACATTTGCACCTTATCGCTGGGTAGTCGGTACGGGAATTTGGATTGATTATATTGATACAAAAGTTGCTGAAGTTCAAGCAAGAGCCGACGAAGACTTTAAATCAAATTTTATAATTTCAGCAATCGTCGTTGCGGCACTTGAAATAATTTTAGTTTTCATGTCGATTATGCTTTCAAGAAGAATGATTCAACCGATAAGTAATTTGACATCGACGGTTGAAATTCTTTCGACAGGAGATTTTCGTGAAAAAACTCAAATTGATGTAGATTTTAATCGAGAAGATGAAATAGGAGTAATGGGACGAGCCGTTTTAAATCTCAGGAAAAATGTCAATGATATGATAGGACACGTTGTAAAATCAGCCGAACAAGTTGCAGCGGCGAGTGAAGAATTGACGGCAAGCGCGGATCAATCTTCAACGGCAATTAATCAAGTAGCCGAATCAATCGTAAGAGTAGCGGGAGCAGCGACTGAACAATTTACCGAAGTTGAAAATGCAACTCATCAATCAGATCAATTAAAAACGAATATGAATACTTTTACCGATACGCTTGCAAAATCGAGCGAAAAAATCAGAGATACGAATACAGCGGCTGAAAATGGTGCAAAAAGTGTTTCGGATGCAGTCGATCAAATGAAGATTATTGAAAGTTCGGTTTCGGATGCATCAAGTGTTATCGCGCAGCTTGGAGAAGAATCTGACAAAATCGGAAAAATTGTTGATGCAATCGCCGCAATTGCAGATCAAACAAATCTTTTGGCACTTAATGCGGCAATCGAGGCGGCACGAGCAGGGGAGCACGGGAGAGGTTTTGCAGTTGTTGCAGATGAAGTAAGAAAACTTGCCGAACAATCTCAACTTTCTGCACATGAAATTTCAAATTTAATCGGATCAATTCAAGCAAAAGCTCAAGATGCGGTTCACTCAATGCAGGACAGCGTTAAACAAGTTCAAAGCGGAGTCGGTTCGGTAGACGGAGCAGGAAAGACATTTAAAGAAATTGCAATAATGGTTACAGATATTGAGGAAGGTTCACAAAGAATGGGAGCAATCGTCAAAGATTTGGTTGAAAGTGCCGACGTTATTACAAAATCTGTTGACCATATTAATTTGAAGAGTCGAGAAGTTGCAAAAGAATCCGAAACGGTATCGGCGGCGAGCGAAGAACAAACTGCAACAATGCACGAAATTGCAGACGCGAGCAGATCATTGGCAATGCAGGCTCAAAACATGCAGGAAGTTATCGCCAGATTTAAAATTTAATTAAGAATTAAAAATTTATTGCTTGAGAAAAATTTTCTTGAGCAATATTTTTTTATGTTGATGAAATATTTTTACGCAGGAATTTTTCAAAATAAAATAGAATAAAATCTGTGATATTTTTGTAATTGGGGGATGATTTTGTGGGCAATTTGGAAATGAAATCGTCAATGCGAACGCAATTTTTGCTGATGATGATCGGTGCGTCGCTGTTGACGATGATTTGTATGTGTGTGATATTTTTTAAAAGTATGAAAGATTCAACTGAAGAACAAGTAAGATTGTATCACGATACTTTGCTTGAAGAATGTGAACACTCAATAAAATTGGAAACACAAATAGCAATATCTGTTGTCGATGTAATTTATAAACAATATCAGGCAGGACTCATAACGGAAGAAGAAGCTAAAAAAAGAGCAGCCGATATAATTCGTGATGTAAGGTATGATGACGGCAACGGATATTTTTGGATTGATACATTTGAGGGTGTCAACGTAGCACTTTTGGGTCGAAAAGATACGGAAGGCAGAAATCGACTTGAAGACGTGGACAGAGAAGGCTTTAAATATATGAGAGCTTTAATTGAAAACGGACAAAAACCCGGCGGCGGTTACACGACAATGATTTTTCCGAGACCGGGACAAACTGAACCGCTTCCGAAAAGAAATTATACAAATTCGTTTTCGCCTTATCGCTGGGTAATGGGAACAGGTGTTTACATTGATTATATTGATACGAAAGTTGCAGCAGTTC
This sequence comes from uncultured Selenomonadaceae bacterium, assembly GCA_905236285.1. Taxonomy (GTDB): domain Bacteria; phylum Bacillota; class Negativicutes; order Selenomonadales; family Selenomonadaceae; genus Quinella. The sequence continues at coordinate 11,961 of CAJOPN010000004.1, forward strand.
AACAAAAAGCTGATGAAGAATTTCGTTCAAATATTATGACTTTGATAATGGTGGTTGTCGTTCTTGAAGCTGTTTTGGTTTTCGCATCAATTATGCTTTCAAGAAGAATGATTCAACCGATAAGAGATTTGACCGAAACGGTTGACGTACTTGCAAGCGGAGATTTCAGAACAACGAATCGCAGCAATATTGATTCAACTCGTTCAGATGAAATCGGAGTAATGGGACAGGCAGTTTTGAATTTACGCAAAAATGTAAGCGAAATGGTTAAAAAAGTGGCAGAGGCAGCCGAACAAGTAGCCGCCGCATCTCAACAACTTACAGCCTCAGCCGATCAATCGTCAAATGCAATCAACCAAGTAGCCGAATCAATCGTAAAAGTAGCGGGAGCGGCAACCGAACAATTTTCAGAAGTTGAAAATGCCTCTCATCAATCCGAACAATTAAAAACGAATATGAATACTTTCACCGATACACTTTCGGCATCAAGTTCAAAAATTCAGGAGACGAACACGGCGGCTGAAAATGGAGCAAAGAGCGTTTCGGATGCAGTCGATCAGATGAAAATTATCGAAAGCTCAGTTAGTGAGGCATCAACGGTTATAGCACAACTTGGAGAAGAATCGGATAAAATCGGAAAAATTGTTGACACCATCGCCGCAATTGCAGATCAAACAAATCTTTTGGCACTTAATGCGGCAATCGAGGCGGCAAGAGCAGGTGAACATGGAAAAGGATTTGCCGTTGTCGCAGATGAAGTAAGAAAACTTGCTGAACAATCTCAAGCATCGGCTCAAGAAATTTCAAATTTAATCGGATCAATTCAAGCAAAAGCTCAAGACGCGGTTCACTCAATGCAGGACAGCGTTAAACAAGTTCAAAGCGGAGTCGGTTCGGTAGACGGAGCAGGAAAAACCTTTAAAGAAATTGCAGTCATGGTTACAGATGTTGAAGAAGGTTCAATCAGAATGGAAGCAATCGTTGCCGAACTTGTAGATGCAACAAGTGTAATAACAAAATCAGTCGATCATATTAACATAAAGAGTCGAGAAGTTGCAAAAGAATCCGAAACAGTTTCTGCGGCGAGTGAACAGCAGACTGCAACAATGCACGAAATTGCAGACGCGAGCAGATCATTGGCAATGCAGGCTCAAAACATGCAAGAAGTTATTGCGAGATTCAAAATATAAAAACAGATCGGAGTTGATAAAATAATATGGATTTGGATAATCCGATAGGTGAAGAGTGCGGCGTATTTGGAATGTACGATCTTTCAGGCGGAGACGTTGCCTCGACGATTTATTACGGACTTTATGCCTTGCAACATCGCGGACAGGAAAGCGCAGGCATCGCAGTTACAAATACTTTCGACGAGAAGGATAAAGTTTTTTGTCACAAAGATTTGGGAAGAGTCAACGAGATATTTCGACGCAAACATATTGAATCACTCAAAGGAAATCTCGGAATAGGTCATGTAAGATATTCTACTGCGGGAGCGTCAACGCATGAAAATTCTCAGCCGCTCGTTCTGGCTTATATTAAAGGTACTCTTATGCTTGCACACAACGGCAATCTTGTTAATGCTCCAAAACTTCGCCGAGATTTGGCTGAAGGCGGCGCAATTTTTCAGACGACTATCGACACCGAAACCATCGCTTATCATATCGCACGTGAAAGAGTAAATGCTCCGACCGTTCAAAATGCTGTGGTCAGAGCATTAAAAAAAGTTCAAGGTTCTTATTCAATCGTGATAGCAAGTCCTCGCAAACTTATCGGTGCAAGAGATCCTTTCGGCTTTCGTCCGTTGGTGATCGGAAAAATTGACAATGCTTATATAATTGCGTCTGAAAGTTGTGCACTTAAAACCGTCAATGCAAAATTTATTCGTGATGTTTTGCCCGGCGAAGTTGTTACAATTAATGCTGACGGCTCAATCGAATCAAATCTTGAACTTGCTTTTGAAAAAAATAAAGAGGCGCGCTGTATTTTTGAATATATTTATTTTTGCAGACCCGATACCGTTTTTGACGGAATGAGCGTTGCAAAGTCACGAATTATTGCAGGTCGATTGCTCGCAAAAACTCATCCCGTTGATGCCGATATTGTCGCAAGTATTCCCGAATCAGGAAATATGGCGGCACTCGGTTATTCAATGGAATCAAAAATTCCTTACGGCATCGCTTTCGTCAAAAATACTTACGTCGGAAGAACTTTTATAAAGCCGCAACAATCAAGCAGAATTAAAAGCGTCAATGTTAAACTCAGCGTACTTCAAGAGATGGTTGAAGGCAAGCGCGTTGTAATTATTGATGATTCAATCGTTCGCGGCACTACTTCGGATCAAATCGTCACAATGTTGAGAAATGCCGGTGCAAAAGAAGTTCACATGCGAATTTCATCGCCGCCATTTTATCATCCCTGCTATTTCGGTATTGATATTCCGAATGAAGATCAACTTATTGCTCACAATCGAACCGTTGAAGAAATTTGTAAAATTATCGGTGCCGATTCTCTCGGTTATCTTCCTCTTGAATGTCTCAAAGAATTAAGCGGCAATCTTCCGATTTGTACTGCTTGTTTCAGCGGTAATTATCCCATTGCGCCTCCGACTGAAGATATTCGCGGAGATTATCTCAAATAAATTCTTTCAACTCGATTTGATATTAAACATGTTACTTCATAATTAATTGTATTTAAATGTTTCGCCGCGTCATCGCCGGTGATTTTTTTTGAGCCGAATAAAATTACTTCGTCGCCGATTTTTACGCCTTCAATATCCGTTACGTCAATCATAACTTGATCCATGCAGACACGTCCGGCTATCGGTGCAAGTTGATTTTTTATTTCGACATGAAAATTTTTGTATGCTCTTATATATCCGTCAGCATATCCGAGCGGCAATGTTGCTATAACGCTGTCACGAGCTGCAATAAACTCTCTGCCGTATCCTATTGACGTTCCCGCTTTTATTTTTTTGATAAATGCAATTTTCGCGCAAAGTTTCATCGCAGGTTCAATATCAATCGTGTGTTCGACTTCATCTGAAGGATAAAATCCGTATGTGATAATTCCTGCGCGTACCATGTCATAATGCGCCGAAGGTATTTCCAATATTGCCGCCGATTCCGCTATATGTTTTATTTTTATTTCGATTCCAAGTTTTTTTATTTTGTCGATTGTTTCATCAAATTTTTTTAATTGCTCCTTCACGAATGTTTTATCTTTCTCATCTGCCGCCGCGAAATGTGAAAATATTCCTTCAAGCTCCGTATTTTTCATAAGCGAAATTTTTTTTGCAAGTTCAACTGCTTCTTCTGACTCAACTCCTATTCTTCCCATTCCCGTTTCTATTTTTAAATGTACTTTTGCAATTTTATTTTGTTTTTTCGCCGATTGATTTATTTTTTCTGCGAGTTCAAAACTTGCAACGGTCTGAGTCAAATCATTTGCGACGACTTCATCAACTTCATTCAACGGAATTAATCCCAAGATTAAAATCGGCTGATTAAATCCGTTTCGACGAAGTTCTAAACCTTCATCAACCGTTGCGACTGCCAAATAATCCGCTCCAATTTCTGCTGCACATTTTGCAACTTCCAATGCTCCGTGTCCGTAAGCATTTGCTTTCACTACTGCACAAAGTTTTACTTTTTTGTCGACATGTTCACGTATTTTTTTTAAATTATTTTTTATCGTTTTCAAATTTATTTCTGCCCATACATCTCTTTTTAACATTTCTTTCACCTCGTTAAATTATTCACGTACAATTAAAATGCAATGCTTGAAAATTTCATAATTTTTTATTTCATCAAGCGTAGTCGTAAATATTTTTTCATCTTCATATGACAATCTCGCACAGACCGTTATTTTTGTTTCATCTCTCCAGCCGTTTTTTTTCAGAATATCCGCTATCGTATGTGAATTATTTTCGCCGTCCGTCAACATTCCGATTATTTTGTTCGGCTCATATTTTAATTTTTCTTCACTCGGTTTTCTTCCGTGAAAACTTAATAACGCTGCATTGTACCATGACATTGATAATTTCGCAAATGCCAGCTGCATGGAACTGATTGACGGTATTACTTCAATTTCTGTCGTCGAAAATTCTTTTCGTAATGTGTCGAGTATCGAATAATATCCGGGATCGCCGCTTGCCATCACCACCACGTCATCAATCAAAATATTTTCACGAATAAATTTTATCGTCGTCGAAATATCGCCTGTGATTTTGCAGGATATTTGATTGTCCGTTGCGAAATATGATAACGCTCTTTGACTTCCGATCAAGATTTTTGCAGATTGTATTTTTTTTAATGCCGCCGGAGATATATAATCAAAACTTCCGGGTCCTATTCCTGCTACTGTTATTTTATTTTTCAATTTTTATTCCTCTCTTTTCAAGGTGATTTTTTTGTTTGAATATCAATTTATGATTAACGGTTTTTTTGCCGTTCTGCTGGTTACTCCTCTTTTTGGTCTTCTCTCTACTATGGTCGTTTCAAATCGTATGGCTTTTTTTTCAGATTCATTGGGTCACGGTGCTTTCAGCGGTATTGCTGTCGGTGTCCTTCTCGGTTCAAATTCTCCTCTGCTTTCTCTGATTATTTTTTCTGTCATTTTTGCGCTTCTCATCACTTACATTAAAAATAAAACTCGTTCAGGTGCAGATACCGTTATCGGCGTTTTTTCCTCTACTGCCATTGCTCTCGGTTTGATGATTATGTCAAGCGGCGGTTCTTTCAACAAATTTTCTTCTTATTTAATCGGCGATCTTTTGAGTATCAGCAAGTCGGATTTATTTTTTCTCACTTTTATTTTTGTCGTCGTCATAATTCTTTGGGCAGTTCTTTTCAATAATCTTTTAATCATCTCAATTAATCAATCTTTCGCAAAAAGTCGCGGCATTTCCACTTTTAAAATTGAAAGTATTTTCGCCTCAATGCTCGCAGTTATCGTTGCCGTAAGTATTCAATGGGTCGGCATTTTAATTATCAATTCTCTGCTCGTCCTTCCTGCCGCCGCCTCAAGAAATTTTGCTCACGACGTTAAACATTATCATTTTTTTTCTGTCGCCATTGCTCTTTTCAGCGGGCTCTCAGGTTTATTCATCGCCTGGCATTTCAATTCGGCAGTCGGTGCGTCAATCGTTCTCGTCGCAGCCTCCGTTTATTTTATTTCTCTCATTTTCAAAAGCCGTTGATTATGTTATAATTTTCGTGAGGTGATTGTTTTGAATTTGAATAAATTTGATAAGGCTATGATCGTTTTAACTCTTCTTAATTTCACTTTCTCCATTGCTTCCATTTTTTCAAAATGAGGTTTTTAAATGAATGATATTTTAGAAATTCTGCTTAAAGATAAATCCGTCAAATTCCTGAAACAACTACTTGCGGACAAATCTTTTGAAAAAATTCAAATTAACGGGCTCTATGATTCTTTGAGAGCCGCTTTTTTTGCGTCATTAAATAAATCTTTGCTGATGATTTCAAATAAGCCTCGAACGATTGATTTTTGGCTTGATGATTTTAAATTTCTTCTCCCAAATTTTAAAATTAAAATTCTCCCCGAACTTGATTTTTTTAATGTCGCCGCTGAGGTCAAATCTCTTGAATTTTATTCCGAAAGATTTAAAATTCTCAACGACTTGATTTTAAATAAACCAGTTATAATTTTATCGACTGTCAGCGCGGCTGTCAATCCTGTTGTTTCTCCGAATATTTTTCTTTCTTCAAAAATTCAATTCAAAGTCGGCGATCAACTTATTTTTGACGATTTAATTTCAAAATTTATAGATTTGGGTTATCAGCGTTCAAATGAAGTCGACAGTATCGGACAATTTGCAATTCGCGGCGGTATTATAGATATTTTCCCGATCAATCAAAATTTTCCGATTCGTATTGAATTTTTTGATGATATTATTGAATCTTTGCGTGTCTTTGATTTAAATTCCAAACGCTCAATGCAAAAAATTAAATCTTTTTCATTACTGCCTGTCAATTTAGTTGATGAAAATTCTTCGTCGATTGTTGATTATATTTCCGACGGCGTTGTGATTTTTGATGAACCTCAATTAATTTCTGAAGAAATTCAACGGCTTGTTGATGAAAATCCTTCTGCCGATATTTTGCCTTTTGATTCTCTTCTTTTTAATCCTTCGCTTTTTGTTTCGCTGAATTTTGACAAAAATTTTGTTGTTGATGAAATCATTAATGTCAATTCTACTTCCATTTTACAAAATAATTTAATTAAAAAATGGATCGGCTCTCGTCATTCCTCACGCAAAAATTTCTCAAATTCTATTCAAAAAGAAAAAAAGTCCGAATCGCAAATCACAAATTCAGAATTGTTCAATGATATTTCCGTCGGTGATTATGTCGTTCACATGACTCACGGCATCGGGAAATTTTTAGGCGTTAAATCAATGCAAGTTGGTAATTCAACTCAAGATTTTGTTCAAATTCAATACAACGGCGACGATAAAATTTTCCTTCCGACAGATCAGCTTGATTCACTTCATAAATATATTTCAATCGGAGATACTGCGCCAAAATTGTCACGGCTGAATACTGCCGATTGGACTCGTGCAAAGTCGAAGGCAAAAGCGGCGGCAGAAGATATTGCAGACAAATTGATTGACATTTATGCACGAAGAAATTTTTCGGAAGGATTTGCATTTGCTCCCGATGATGCTTTGCAAATCGAATTTGAAGATGCTTGCGAATTTGAATTGACTCAAGATCAAGCGCGAACTCTTGCGGAAGTCAAAGCGGATATGGAAAAACAAAAGCCGATGGACAGATTAATTTGCGGTGATGTCGGATTCGGAAAAACAGAAATTGCAATTCGAGCTGCTTTTAAAGCCGCCATGAACGGTAAGCAAGTCGCTTTTCTCGTTCCGACCACTTTTTTGGCTTATCAACATTTTTTAACTTTTCAAAAACGTTTCAAAAATTTTTTGCCGACTGTAGATTTGCTTTCAAGATTTCGCTCAACCAAAGAACAATCCGATATTTTAAAACGTCTTACCGCAGGTCATCTTGATATTTTAATCGGCACTCATTCAATTTTAAATTCAAATAAGGTCGTTTTTAAAGATTTGGGACTTTTAATTGTTGATGAGGAGCAGAGATTTGGCGTTAAACAAAAAGATAAATTCAGAGATTTGTCAAGCGGCGTTGATGTTTTATCGCTTAGTGCAACTCCAATTCCGCGTTCTCTTCATATGTCAATGATAGGAGCACGTGATTTAAGCGTGATTGAAACTGCTCCGGCTGACAGAATCCCTGTTCAAACTTACGTTGTAGAGGCGAAAGACGATATTATTACTGCTGCAATTCGTCGTGAATTAAATCGGCACGGACAAATCTTTTTCGTTTACAATCGTATTGAAAATATTGATTTAATGCGTGAACATATTCAAATGCTTGTTCCCGATGCCAAAATTATGACTGCTCACGGACAAATGCATTCCGAACTTTTGGAACAAATTTTTTTGGATTTTTATAATGGAGCTTTTGATATTCTTCTTTCAACTTCAATTATTGAAAACGGTCTCGATATTTCAAATGCCAATACAATTATAGTTTATAACGCCGATTATTTCGGATTGTCTCAACTTTATCAATTACGCGGCAGAGTCGGACGTTCTTCGCGTCTTGCTTTCGCTTATTTTTTGTTTCAACGCGATAAAAATTTATCTGAGGCTGCCGATAAACGATTACGGGCAATTAAAGATTTTGCTCAACTCGGTTCTTCTTTCAATATCGCCTTGCGTGATTTACAAATTCGAGGCGCAGGCAATCTTCTCGGCTCTCAACAACACGGTCATATTTCGGGAGTAGGCTTTGCTCTTTATTCTCAACTTCTCAAAGATGCCGTTTCAAAAATTAAAAATAAATCTGCTGCTCCAATCAAAAAAATTGATGATTTTAAAGTTAATATTTCTTTAAATGTCGATGCTTTTTTCTCCGATGATTTTATTCCGAATCCTCAATCAAAATTTCTTTTTTATCAACGGCTCGCCTCTCTGGATAATGTCGATGATATTGATGATCTTCAAGAAGAATTGATTGATCGTTTCGGCAATCTTCCCAATCCTGCACAGAATTTATTTGATTTGGCTGTCATTAAAATTTACGCAAAAAAAATTCATATTGCTTCTATCTCTCAAAATTCCAATCAAATTTTTTTCCAATTCGCCGCCGATGCCAAATTAAAATCCGATGCTCTTCAACTTCTGAATAAGCGTTTCAACAAAAATATCAATTTAATTTTACGAATCAACACTTTAAAATTAATTCTTTCAGATAAAAAAAATTTTTTGCCCGAAATTATTTCCGTCCTTGAAATTTTAAAATAAAAAAAGCCGCCATCGCGACAAATTTATTTTCATGTTTTTATTTAAGTAAATCATTTTTGTGAGCGAGAATTTCCAAACCTGCAGAACATGCTCCGCAATCGCAATATTTCGCGCCGCTCTTTTTCAATTCATCTGCATGTTTTGCAAATCCTTCCGCTCCCGCTCCGAACATTTTTTTGGCTTGTTCCGAATGTGCAAATGCCACCAATCCGTCAATCGGAGTAATGTCCGCTTCAATTTCTTCAATCATTTCTTTTGCCGCTGATTTTTCTTCGGCACTTCCGATTGAATCAATCCATTTTTGAGCTTTTTCTTTCAAACCGGCGCAGCAACTCGGTGCACCAATCATTTTTTCGGCTGTGGCTTTCAATTCTTTTTTAGTCATTTTAATCCTTCTTTCTTTATATTTTCATGCTCATTAAAAGCGTTGAATCATTCAAATCATAAATTTCAATTTTTTCATCGTCGATAACCGCAATAGTCGGACGTTTATCCTTGCGATTTGGCAATGCCGCAGATCCCGGATTCAACAAAATCGAATTTCCCTGACGTTCCAAAATATTATTGTGAATGTGGCCCGTGATAAAAATATCTGCGTTCAATTTATTTGCCTGAGTTGAAATTTCACCGATCATTTTTTTCCAATCGGGATTTTCGGGACTATTGCAATATGTAAATTGTGTCCCGTGCGTCACGATTATTTTTTTATTCATCGCGTAAACGTAAGCAAACGGAGCTTGAATCGGAACATTGATTACATTTTGATCAACATCGCTGTCACAATTTCCGCGTGCAATCACAATCGGAATTTTGCTTTCGTTAATTCTCTCTGCCAATTTCGCAGGATTATAATCTTCAAGCATTGGATTTCTCGGACCGTGATATAAAATGTCTCCGGCATGCAAAATTAAATCTGCATCGTGAAAAAATTTTTCAACTGCCTTTGCAAAATGTTGTTCATGCCCGTGAGTATCACTTATTACTCCTATTTTCATTTTTTCGCCTCCGTTTATTTTAAATTTTTAATTAAATTTGCCATTTCCATTGCACTTACTGCTGCATCACTTCCCTTGTTGCCTGCCTTCGTTCCTGCTCTTTCAATCGCCTGTTCAATATTTTCCGTCGTCACAACTCCGAATATCGCAGGTATTCCCGTCGTCAATCCTACTTGTGCAACTCCTTTTGATACTTCATTGCAAACATAATCGTAATGACTTGTCGATCCTCTGATTACTGCTCCCAAACAAATTATTGCGTCATATTTTTTTGTCTCCGCAAATTTCTTCGCAATCAACGGAATTTCAAATGCTCCGGGTACCCATGCAACATCAATATTTTCTTCGGCTGTTTCATGTCTTTTCAATGTGTCGAGTGCTCCGCTCAAAAGTTTACTCGTGATAAATTCATTAAATCTCGCCACCACGATCGCAAATTTTAATTCGCGTCCGTTTATTTTTCCTTCATAAATCATTTTCGCCGCCTCCGTATATTTCTTTCAATAATTTTCGTCGTTTGTCTGTATATTTTTCTGTTTCTTCAATATATGTTTTCAAATCTTTTGCGTTGAATGTCGATTGCAGACAATTTTTTTTGAAATTTATTACTTTTGTTGTCGCCGCCGCTCCCATTCCGATTATCGTTTGTCTTTCGTCCATTATTTGCACGTTATATATTCCTATTGCTCCGTCTCGGCTGTATCCGATATTTTCTATTTGTCCGCTTATATATCCTTGTCTGTACATGTAATAAGGCAAAAAATTTTTTTCACGCAGCATTTTTTCTGTAATTTTTCCCATCTCTCGAACTTCTTCATCTTTCGGCAATTCCATTTCTTCTATTTTTTCTTTTTCGTCCGAAATGTTCATTTGCATTTGTGAACCGCGTTTGAGTGCAAGAGCATGGATTGTTATTTCATTCGGATTTAATTTTAAAACTTTTTCAACGCTGTCAATTACGTCCGACAATTTTTCTCCGGGCAAGCCCAATATTAAATCCATATTTATTTCAAAATTTGTCAATTCTCTTATTCTTTCATATGCTTTTATTATTTCTTTCGGCGTATGTCTGCGACCTATTTTTTCAAGCGTCCGCTGCTGCATTGTCTGCGGATTCACACTCACTCGGCTTACAAAATATTTTTTCATCAATAATATTTTTTCATCGGTAATTGTGTCGGGTCTTCCGCATTCAACCGTAAATTCCAATATTTTTTCATGCCAGAATAAATTATAAATCATTTCGAGCAAAAGCGCAAAATATTTTTCAGGCAAACTTGTCGGCGTACCTCCTCCGACGTATATATTTTGTACTTTGAATTTATATCTTTCAATTTCTTCAGCCGCTGCTTTAATGTCTTTTGTCAATGCCGTCATAAATTCCGAAATTTTTTTATCGTTTGGCAATACATTTGACGCGAATGAACAATATTTGCAGCGTGTTATGCAAAACGGGATTCCGATATAAATGCTGACGGTTTTTTCATCTGAATTTTTTAAAATATCAATTTGCCGCGTCGCAATCTCCAGCATTAATTTTGCTTTTTCTTCACTTACCAAATATTCTTTCTGCAATCGTTCCGTAATATTTTTTTCGCCGGCTCTAATCCATCTGTGAATTATTTTCGTCGGTCTTACTCCGTGCATTATTCCGTATGGGACGGTATTTTTTTTTAATTCGCGAATGAAAATTGTATAAAGATTTTTTTTGATTACTCTGTGAATTTCTGCACGTTCAATTTCATTCGGATTTATTTCGTCGCTTATTTCAATTTCTTTTTCTTTCAAAAAAATTTTCGTCGTCAATTTTCCGTTCGTTAAATCATGTTCGGGATTTTTTGCGAAAATATTTTTTTCAACTTTAAACAAATTTAATATTTCCCAAGTTATTTTTCTTATGACTTCGCTTTCAGCTATCTTCATACTTTTCTTGACACTCTCTGCAGAATCCGAAAAATTTAACTTCGTGATTGGTAATTGCAAAGCCGGATTTTTTTGCAATTTCATCTTCCAATTCGTCGAGCTTGTCTTCATCAAATTCAATGACTTTGCGGCATTTCAAACAAATCAGATGATGATGACGATGAACGTTCGGTTTTAAATTTAATTCATAACGTGAGCAGCCGTCACCAAATTCAATTTTCAACAAAATATCGAGGCTTGCCAGCAGTTCAAGACTTCTGTAAACCGTCGCCAATCCGATTTCAGATTTATTTGTTCTCAAAATCATATGTACATCTTCCGCACTCAAATGATGTTCACTCGGCTGATCCAAAAATATTTGCAAGATTTCGCGACGCTGCTCAGTCATTTTATAATCTCTTTCCTGCAATATTTTTTTCAATTCTTCTATCGTTATTTTTTCATTTTTCTTATTGTTCACTTTTTCTCACCTCATTTGACACGCTCAAAAATATCTGCAACATTAACGAAAAAATCATCATACAAAGAAACTTTTATTTCAGAAAATACATCGGCTTTATCTCTCTCCGACAGCGATTGATAAATTTCATCCGTAAAATATTTATACGTGTTGTCTCGAATAAATTTTCCTTCCTGAAGAAGATAGACATCAACGGAAAAATTTTTCGGATCGACTATCCAATATTCTTTCACTCCATGTTTTTCATACAAACGCAATTTGTCAATTTTATCACGCTTTTCGGTTGACGGCGAAAGTATTTCAACGACTAAATCAGGTGCTCCGTGAATTCCGTCCTCTTCTATTTTTTCAGGATCGCAGACTATCATCACATCGGGAACAATATTTGTGTCGTCGCTGAGAAAAACATCAGATTCATTAAAGGGTTCACAAGTTTTTCCTTTAAGATAATTTTTAAACAGAGTCGCAATATTTAATTCAATTTTCATGTGATTTGTATTCGGACGACTCATCATATAAGTTTCGCCGTTAATAATTTCGTAAGATTCTTGATCGTATTTCAAAGCAAGTGCTCCGCTCATTTAAAAAACCTCCTTCAGCGCAACAAATCCACTTGTTTTACATCATAACCGTGTTCATTCAATGCGTTGATAATTCTGTTGATATGTTCGTGATTATGTGTCTCAACCGTTACTTCGAGGACAACTTTTTTAAACGAATCGGTAACACGTGCTTGATCGTGTTCAAGTTTAATAACATTCGCATTTTCATTTGTGAGGATTTGCGAGACATTGAGAAGTTGACCGGGTTTATCAGGCAGCATGACGGCGAAACAAAAAATTCTTCCGCGAGCAATGAGTGCCTTATCAATGAGTGTTGAAATCGTTGAAATATCAATATTTCCTCCGCTGACGATTGCGACGACTTTTTTATTTCTGAAATTTAATTTTGAAAGTGCAGCAAGTGACAAAACTCCTGCGCCTTCTGCAATCAATTTGTGTTTTTCAATCAAACTCAGCAATGCGGACATAATTTCCATTTCGTTGACTGTAATAATTTCATCAAGATATTTTTGACAAAATGCAAATGTCAATTCACCTGCCGTTTTAACTGCACAACCGTCGGCAACAGTATCAGCACTATCAAGCGTAACGATATGACCTGCATCAAGAGCGGCTTTCATGCAGGCGGCATTTTCCGGTTCAACTCCTATTACTTGAACGTTAGGGCTTACCATTTTCGTAGCGAGTGCCACTCCGCTGACAAATCCTCCGCCGCCAATCGGAACCAAAATTGCATCAACGTCTTTAAGTTCATTTATAATTTCAAGCGCAGTCGTTCCTTGTCCGAGCAATACTTCGCGATCATTGAAAGGATGAACATAAACATAACCGTATTGATTTTGTAATTCAAGTGAATGAGCCGCCGCATCATCAAAACTGTCTCCGAATAAAACAACTTCCGCTCCGAATGCTTTCGTTGCTTCAACTTTTAAAATCGGTGTCGTCGCCGGCATACAAATTACCGCTTTGATTCCGAGTTTCTGCGCCGCAAATGCCACTCCCTGCGCATGATTTCCTGCCGATGCCGTTATTACTCCGCGTTGTTTTTCTTCGTCTGTGAGCTGACTCAATTTGTTATATGCTCCGCGTAATTTAAATGCTCCCGTGAGTTGTAAATTTTCAGGCTTTATAAAAATTTCATTGCCGCTGAGTTCGCTGAAAAAGTCGCTGTGAATCAATCTCGTTTTTTTCACTACTCCGCTCAACTGCTTATCCGCTCGATATACATCTGCTATTGTCGTTTTTTCTACAATTTCATTTGAATTATTTTCGTTTTCCAAATTTTACACTTCCTTAATTGCGAATTTTTTCAGCAAGATTTGAAACTTTATCTGCAAAAGCATTGCGAATATCATTGACTTTATTCTGTGCATATGTTTTTTCATTTTCAATTCTCGCCGAAATATTTTCTTTGACTTCTTCGACTTTATTTTCAACAAATTTTTTTTCATTGTCAATCTTTCCGTTGATGTCATTAACTACTGCATCTTTCAATTCTTGAGCCTTGTCTGAAATTTTTTCGTTACTCATCTTTTGCACTCCTCAAGTTTTTTTAATTTTTTTGAATTATATCATTTGAAAATTTTTTTATCAATATTAAATCAAAATGCTCTTAAAATCTTTTACGGCGTGATTTTTTATATATTTTTCCTCCGAATTAAAATTCTTTTGTAAATTGCCTTACCATTTATATATAACATAGAACACAAAGAATATTTATCGACACCATGAGCACCTGCACTACCTAAAATTTCAAACTGATCTGGATTGTATTTATCAAGGAAAGTAATCGGTACTCCCATTACTCCGTCATAATCTTTGGGAATATTCATTGTCTTTGAGACTTCGATCGCGTCGTAATTGTCATATTTCGGATAAAGTTCAGGTTCATCTTTATAACTTCTCCACAACAATATATCTTCGTGACGTTTTTTTATA
>CAJOPN010000005.1 GCA_905236285.1 uncultured Selenomonadaceae bacterium
AACAATTTTCTTTTCAACGCCGTCAATGTAAACAGTTTTATGAATTTTCGGCTCTTTCATGTTCAAAGCGAGTTCAGTCAAAACAAGCGGTTCATTTATTTCAAACATCAAAAATTTTGCACAAAAAAAACTCCGACAAAAATCTTTCTGCCAGAGTTTTTTTATTTCAATCGTTGTAGCCAAGTTTTTTAGCTTTTAAAAAATCTGATTCTGATTTTAAATTTTCACCCACAGCTTGATAAACAAATCCACGACAATAATAAATTTCTCCATCACTTGGATCAAGTTGAATTGCTTTTTCAAAATCTTTCATTGCATTGTCATATTTTTCCAAAATTGCATAAACAAGTCCACGATAAGCATAAGCCTTAGCAAAATTTGAATCGAGTTGAATTGCTGTATTAAACTCATAAAACGCATTAGTATAATCTTCCAATTCAATGTAAACATTTCCTAATCCAAAATATGCCCAAGAAAGTTTTGGATTTAATTTTATTGCTTGATTGTAATCTGAAAATGCTTGTTTATAATTATCAACACAAGCATACGCATTACCTCTGTTATTGTAAGTTATCGCCAATGTAGGATTGACTAAAATTTCTCTATAATGTTCAGAAATTATTTGAGAGTAATTTTCTAAAATTTGAATGGATTTATTATAGTCATAAATTGCTTGTTCATAATTTTGAAATTCTTCATATATAAAACCACGATTATTATATGCCATTGCAAGATTTGGATTAAGCTCAATAGCCTTGTTAAAATCAGAAAATGCTTGTTTATAATTTTTTAAATTAAAATACATACTTCCGCGAGTATAATAAGTCCACGAAAAATTAGGCTCAAGTTGGATTGATTTTTCTAAGTCTAAAAATGCTTGTCGATAATTTTCTAATTTTACATAAACGCATCCTCTAAGAAAATAAGCCATTGAATTATTTGGGTTAATATTGACTGCTTTCATAAAATCATTTAATGATTGCTCAAAATTTTGTAATGTAGCATAAGTAACTCCACGCCAGCAGTAAGCAATAAAATTATTTGGATTTAATTCTATGGACTCATTAAATAATTTTATTGAATCTCTAAATTCTCCATTTTTATAAAGTTTCCAACCTTCTTCAATTTTTTGATAAGACAAAAAAATTTTATCTTCATCTGCAAATTCTTGAGTAATTTTTTCTTTTTCCTGCTGAGTTTGTACAGTTTCGACTTGCTTTTTAAGTTCTGCAATTTGTTTGTCCTGTGCCTCAACGGCTTTCTGCAATTCTGCATTTTGTCTCGCAAGTTCAGAGCGTTGTTCAATTCCTTTTTCAAGCCATTTATTTATTTCTTCAGAATCAATCGATGCTTTTAAAGTCACACGAATTAAAATACTTTTACCGTCGCCTTGTGGAATTAAATTTTCTTGCACTTCAAAAATTTTTAAAATGCCGTTCGTTATAGCAATGATTTCATCATCTTGAACTTGTAAATTTATAACTTTTGTATAACTACTGACGTAAACTCCGGCTTGTTCCTGTGCATTTCTTGCAGCTTTTTGTTTTGCACGCTGTTTTGCAACATCAAGAGTTTCAAATTCACTCATAATGTATTCACCTGTGCCTGTGTAAGTTTTTATTTCTGCGTGAACTTTTTCTGTAAAAAAATTTCCTGCAAAAAACATTAACATAGAAAGAATTAAAAAATTTTTCATTATTACTCCCTCCTTTCTAAAATTCAACTGAAAAATTTTAAAAAAAATCAGACTTTTGTCTGAATAATTTAATTTATTTTATATTTTACCAGAAAACCCAAGTTCTATAGTCAACTTCTTCCCAACTATGAAAACATTCACCTTTTAAAATGTCACCATTTTTTGGAATATAACCTTTTAAAGTTTTTGTCTTTTTCCCACATTGACCACAAATCCAATAGCGCACTTGAGCTGCGGAAATTGCTTTTTCACAAGGCAAAATAAAATTTGCAAAAATAAACGTAATCAACAGTGTGAAGGCAAAAATCTTTTTATTCATTGTAACACCTCCAAAAATTTTTTCAAAAGTAACTTCGCCTGACTAAAAATTTTTCCTGCAAATTCAATTATAAATTTGAAAATTTTTATATTCGTTAGTCAACGCATTAAGCATATTTTGACGCTCAAGTTGTGCAATCTGTCGCATAAACACGCTTATGTCCAGTGAATTTTATCTCTGCAAAATTTCTGTGTATTTTGCTTCTTCTTCGCCCGGCATTAAATCAATT
>CAJOPN010000006.1 GCA_905236285.1 uncultured Selenomonadaceae bacterium
CGGAAAGCGAAAAAATTTTTTATGATTTCAAAAATATTGCGCGTAACATTATTGTTGATGATTTTGAAAATGTGCGGCTTAATTGCGTTGATTATTATGATGATGCCATTGCAGCGGGATTTTTTCTTTTAAATGCAGATAGTGACCTGCCGGACGAAACTGAATTTACTTTGCTAAAAAATATTGGTATTCTTATCGATGAAGAAAATTTTTTCAATGGAATGAACGAAAATTTAATTGTTGAAACCAAAATTTTTTTGGACATATTGAATAATTATGACGATGATACCAATGTTGCAAAATTACGGACAGAAATTGTGAATTTTCTTAAGGAAAATTATTCTGATAATCCGAAATATGCCGAAGTACTCAATTCAACGAGCGATGTTATTAATGGGTTGTCTTTTAATGAAGAATCGGCTAAAAATATTTTTACGTTCCTTAATGGAGACATAGACGCAATTAAAAAATTTGCAGTCAGATTAGGCGATGATACGGAAAAATATACCGGAGCAATTTTTTTGCTTGAAAATATTCTCGATGTTTTAAATAAAAAATATCCCGATAATCCGATTCACGAAGAAATTATTGATACCATGAATAAAATGGCTGCGGTCTTTAAAAAGCACGCTTTTGAATATAACAACGCCTCTTCCAAATCGATATTTCAGAAGTGGAAAAATTTGAAAAGCTTGCCTTGGAATTTTGCGATGAAAATTTTTCTGAAGATGCGCCGGAATCCCTTTGGGTTATGAAAAAATTGGGTTCAATTTACAGAAATACGGAAAATTACGATAGGGCATTGGAATTTCTTAAAAAAATTTACGACATAAAATTTAAAAAACTTGGTGGAAATGATTCCGATTATACGCTTAAAATCCTCAGGCGTGAAATGGACGTTATAAAAAAATATAATGAGAAATTGACAGGTAAAGTTATGGGCATTGAAGAAATTAAAGCCGAGTTGATAAAGTTGCGACGCGAAATTAAGCGGCACAATAAAAAATATTATGATGACGACGCACCGGAAATTTCCGATTATGAATTTGATAAATTGATGAATCGGCTGAAAGAAATTGAAAATTTGTATCCGGAATTTATCACGCCGACTTCTCCGACTCAAATTATCGGCGGCACTGCGCGACGGACTGCAGGTAAACTTGTGGCGCATGATGTGCCGATGTTGTCGTTGCAAGATGCCTTTTCGCGTGATGAAGTTGAAAATTTTGTCGAAGATATTTTGAAAAAATTCCCTGACGCTGAATTTGTCGTCGAAGAAAAAATTGACGGCTTATCCGTTGCACTTCGCTACGAAAACGGAATTTTAACGCAGGCAATTACTCGCGGCGACGGAATTATTCAAGGCGAAGACGTTACGGAAAATGTCCGCGTGATTTCTGACGTTGTGCAAAAATTAATTGACGCGCCGAAATATTTGGAAATTCGCGGCGAAGTTTATATGACGAAACAAAATTTTGAACTTGTCAACGCTCGGCAGGAACATTTGGGCTTGAAAATTTTTGCGAATCCTCGTAACTGCGCGGCGGGAACTTTGCGGCAACTGGACAGTCGAATTGTCGCCGAAAGAAATTTATCAATGTTTGTTTTTAATCTGCAGAAAATTGACGGCGCGGAAATTTTAAGTCATACCGATGCTTATGAATTTATGAAACGCAACGGAATTAAAATTATTCACGACTACGCGGTTTGTAAAAATTTTTCTGAAGTTTGGGCGGCTATTGAAAAAATTGGAAATTATCGTGAAAATTTGGATTACGGTATTGACGGCGCTGTTGTGAAAATAAATAATTTTGCGCAACGTGAAGAAGTCGGCGCGACAAGTAAAGTTCCGCGTTGGTCGGTCGCTTACAAATATCCGCCGGATGAAAAAGAAACCGTTTTGAAAAGTATTGAATTAAGCGTCGGACGAACCGGCAGAGTTACGCCGACTGCAATTTTTGAGCCGGTTATTTTGAACGGTACCAAAGTTGAACGTGCGACTTTGCACAATCAAGATTTTATAAATTCTCTCGACATTCGCATAGGCGACTCAATTCGAGTTTACAAGTCCGGTGAAATTATTCCCAAAGTAAGCGGCGTGAATCTC
>CAJOPN010000007.1 GCA_905236285.1 uncultured Selenomonadaceae bacterium
TTTTATTAAGATAATCGCCGACAAGAGTCATATCGGTATAACTGATTATTTTTCCGTCTGCTGTCGTGATTAGTGCCGTTCTTCCCACTTCTGCCGTCAAAGATTCGATTGATTGCTGTGTATTTATAAAATTAAAATCCAATGCCACTACCGTTTTGCCGTCACTAAGTAATTTCGACATGGTATAACACATTTGTCCCGTGTGCAGATCAAGATAAGGTTCTGAAATAAAAACTCTGCCGGGATTTTCGAGAGCTCCTTTGTACCATAATCGTTCGGGAGGATGATAATTTTCAGGAATATCAAATCCGGGTATTATTGCCCAATCTTGTCCGGCTATATATACTTCGAGGCACGCACCTTTAAAAATGTCAGCTTGAACTTTGCATTGACGTTGAAAATAATTGTCCAAATTTTGACGTTCCAAATTGTTATTTAATAATTGTTCCGATTCAATGGCAATTCGTTCGGTAGTATTTTCGGCACTCGTCAATGTTTGCTGCAAATCACTTCTTATTTTTTCAAGCTGCATTTGTCCGATTTCTTCCGTTTGATTCGACAACATTTTAAAAACCAGATGCAAATTTATTGCGATGATGATTAGAAAAATGAAAATTATTGCGATGATAATTCTTTTATCAAATTTGTTTGCGTTACGAATTATTTTGAAATATTGATTTAAAAATTTATTCATTAATATAAAAAAAACCTCTCAAAATTATTTATTGATTTTTTTTTGATTTGTCATTATACTATTGACGAGAAAAAATTTCAATAGTGTTGATTGGCAGGAGGAAAGAAATTGAAAGCAGTATCAATAGAATCATTGGAACCGGGTATGGTGTTGGCGCGAACGGTAACAAATTCCGACATGGTAATAGTACTGTCAGAAGGCACGACATTGGCGAATGCTCACATTACAAGATTAAAAGCATTGGATGTTCCTGTGGTTTATATAAAAGACGAATTTGATATGTCGCAAAATTATCAACAGGCATCAGCCATATTGATGAAAGATAAATCATTTGCGCATGATTTTGATGTTGTGTCGAAATATGCCGATGAAGTATTTGAAGAATTAAAAGCCGGAAAAGTTCCACAAGAGCAGACGAAAAAAGTAACGAGTCACATATTGCCTTTGGCGGACAATTCCGGAACGATAGATTATCTTTTTGCACTCGGACATAAAAATGCAACGATAGCATTACACAGCGAAAGAGTAGCAATACTTTCGGGAATAATTGCAAAATGGATGCACTTCGGCTGGGAAGACATAAGAAATGTGGTGACGGCAGCATTTTTGCATGATGTCGGAAGAATGAAATTGCCGGACAGATTAATTAATCGCAATCCCGAAAATTTGAATGAAGAAGATTACAAAACATATCAAAAGCATTGTGAGGAAGGTTCGGCGATATTAAAAGATTCGGGATTTGATGAAATAATTCAAGTAGTGGCATTAAGTCATCACGAAAATATGGACGGCAGCGGATGGCCCAACGGATTCAGCGGCGATGCAATTCATCCGTATGCTCGAATTGTTGCAGTCGCGAATTTGTACGACGATTTGACGGGAGAAAAACCGGGCGAAGTAAAAAAGACACCGTTTGATGCAGTAACACATTTTGCGAGAGAAATATATACAACGCTCGATCCTGTGGTATGTGTTCCTTTGTTGACGAGAATAAAAGATTCTTTGATAGGTTCGCATGTTGTATTGAGTGACGGACGATCTGGAGTGGTTGCAATGTTTCCAAATGATTTTTCAGCATTGCCGATTTTGGCACTCGATGACGGCGGAACACTTAATTTAAATAAATTTCCTGAATTAAGCGTAACAAAATACGAACCGACTTAAAAAATGAAAAGGAGAAATTTTTATGGCAACTCAGATTCAAGTAATTCAAAAATACATAAAGTCGCTTGATGAGAGCAGTAAAAGCGGAATAAGTGCGTTGAACGAGGCAGTAAATTATGCGTCAAGTGGACTTTATAAAACGTGGAGTGCATTGGTAAGCGCATTTGTGAGCGACGTGAAAAATTACGGCGGAAACGGATCATCAACGACGACAAGTCTCGACACGACGACATCAAATTTTTTAAAAACATATTGCGGAATAGACTTAACGAATACCGATACGGGAGCAATCACAGGTTATGATGCGGGAACATCATCAACACAAATCAGCGCAAATAATATTGTTCCAGAATCATCGACTACGGCAACATATCCGACTGAATCAATGACGAAATATAACGGCTTGACAGTAGTATGGCCGAACAAAAATAATTTGACTTCAAAACAAATTGAAATCATAAGTGCACTATATACGTGGTGGTTTCAATCGGCATTGGATTTGGTGGAAGCCTCGACGGGAATAAGTTATAAAGAGAGTGACGCAAATGCTCACACAATGACGATAACATTCACGACACGAAACAGTTCGGTATTGGCATCGGCGAATAATACAAATTTAACGATAAACACAACGGCGTGGGAATCGGTAGACATAACGGGAGCTGAAAATTCTGGAAAAAGAACGCGCGGAACTCTCGCCGACAGAATTTTGGCACATGAATTGACACACGCGGTAATTTGTGCAAATGTAACGGAAAGTTTATGGGATAATGATTTAGTCGCGTCGAGTGAAGGCTTGGCGGAATTGACGCACGGAGCAGATGACGGAAGAAAAACCGAAATAATAAATTTGGCGCAATCGGTAAATGCAGATCGACTTGAAAAAGCATTATATTACACGTACGATTCAAGTGAAGATTATTATGATTCATATGCAGCCGGTTACATGGTTTTAAGATATTTGGCAAAACAAGTTTCAGCAAATTCACCGTTTGAAGGAACAGCACAAGTCGATTTAACGAAGGCAACAGGCGCAGGAAATTTTGTTGTAAGCAAAACGGCAACAGGAAAAACAAAAGCAACATATCAAACGACAACTGCCTCAACAAGTCAAACACAAGTCGGAACGGTAACGAATAAAACAAATTATAAAACGTACAAAGCAAATTTGGATTTGGCACAATCAATAAGCGGAGGCACGACGACAACAAGATGGTCAATAGTCGGGACGAGCGGAGACGATACGATAGGAGGAGGTAAGGGCAGCGATACCTTAACAGGTGGTTTAGGTTCGGATTATTTTGTTTTCAACGGCGGTTCAGATTTGATAACCGATTATACCGAAGGAACCGATACAATAGTTTTAAGCAGTAACAATTCAATCACGAGTTCATCATTGAGCGGCGCAAATGTCGTAATGTATTTGAACAACAACGGCAGCGTAACGATAAAAAACGGCAAGAATAAAAATATAACGGTCATAGATTCAAAAGGTAAAACGACAACGCAAAAATACGGAATATCAAACGGCTTAACATATGATTCAAAAGCAACGGCGGTAACAGTCGGCTCGTCATATACTGGAACTTTGAGCGCGTCGGATTATTACAGTACGGTAGAAAAAATAGATGCAACAAGTCGGAGCGGCGCAATTTACATAATAGGCAATACAAAAGCAAACAGCATAGGAGGGACGAAAAGTGCGGACACAATTTACGGCGGAGCAGGAAATGATACGATAAACGGAAATGAAGGAGCAGATAAAATATTCGGAGATGCGGGAGCAGATTATCTAAACGGAGGAGCAGGAAATGATACATTGAGCGGCGGAGCAGGTAACGATATACTTACAGGCGGAGCAGGAACAGATGTATTTATGTATGCGTCAGGCGAAGGCAATGATACGATAACGGATTACACGGCAGGAACTGATAAAATAAAATTGACGAGCGGCTCAATAAGCGGTTCATCAATAACGGGTTCAGATGTAATTTTAAAAATCGGCACAGGCTCAATCAGAATTACGAATGGAAAAAATAAAAATATAACGGTAATAGATTCAAAAGGAAAATCAACAAGCAGGGCTTACGAAGATTCAAGCATACTTACATTGACGAACGCCTCATCAACGACGATAAAAGCAGATTCGACAGTCAAAACGATAATCGGTTCAAGCAGAACGAAAGCGGCATATATAATCGGCAATTCATTGGCAAATTCAATAGTCGGAGGAAGCGGAGCGGATACATTAAACGGCAGCACAGGTAATGATACACTAACCGGCGGAAACGGTGCAGATGTATTTATGTATGCTTCAGGAGGCGGAAAAGATGTTGTAACCGATTACGCGACGAACGACAAAATAAAAATAACAAGCGGCTCAATAAGCAAGGCAAGTTTAAGCGGAAGTGCAGTTGTCTTGACGGTCGGATCCGATTCAATCAAATTAAAAAATGCAGCGAATAAATTAATTTCAACAGTAAATACATCAAACAAAACGACGGGATTAATACTTGGCTCGACAGGAGGAAAATCATTAAACGGCGGATCAAATGCAGATTCGATAGTCGCAGGAAGCGGAGCAGATACATTAAAAGGAGGCAAAGGAGCTGACACGTTGACAGGCGGAGGCGGCAAAGATGTATTTGTATATGCTTCAGGAGACGGCAATGATGTAATAACGGATTACACGGCGAGCGATAAAATAAAAATAACCGGCGCAACATATTCAACTGTCACGAGCGGAAACGATATAAAAATAAAAGTCGGTTCAGGATCAATACTTCTTAAAAATGCGAAAGGCAGAACTTTAAATATTAATTCAACAAACAGTAATTTTGAAGAACGCTGGTTTTTGGAAAATTCATTGATACAAGATTCGGAATTGGATTCAATAATTAATGAAAAAAATAATTATATCAGCGAAAATAATACGGGATTAAAAAATTATAAAAGTGAATTTGAAACAAATGAAAAAAATAATTTTGTGATTGTTAATTCCGCATTAAAAAAGGGTGATTGAAATATGCAAGTCGGAATAGACATCGGCTCTACGACAATCAAACTCGTTGTCTTGAACGAAGATAAAAAATTTATCTATAAAAATTATTTGCGTCACTTTTCGGAGATAGGCACATCATTAAAGAAAGAAATGTCGACATTAAAAAAAATAGTCGGCAGAGAAAAGTTTAAATTTGCAATGACAGGTTCGGCAGGAATGGGAATTGCAAAAAAATTATCATTGCCGTTCGTGCAGGAAGTAATATCATGTCGAGAGGCAGTAAAAACATTTATTCCGCAGACAGATACAGTAGTGGAACTCGGAGGAGAAGATGCGAAAATAACATATTTCGGCAAAGCTCCGGAACAGAGAATGAACGGAGTATGTGCAGGCGGAACAGGCTCATTTATAGATCACATGGCAAGTTTATTATCGACAGACGCGGCAGGATTGAATGAACTTGCGAAAAAAGGCGAACAAATATATACAATAGCGAGTCGATGCGGAGTATTTGCGAAAACGGACATACAGGCATTGATGAACGACGGAGCGAAAAAGGCAGATATAGCACTATCGATATTTCAAGCAGTAGTAAATCAAACGATAGGAAATTTGGCACAGGGACGACCAATCACGGGACGAACTGCATTTTTAGGCGGACCGCTACATTTTCTTAGTGAATTGAAAAAAAGATTTATCGAAACTCTAAAACTCGAAAAAAATAATGTCGTCGAAGTAGAGGACGGCAATTATTTTGTTGCAATGGGAGCGGCATTAAGTGAAGAGGCAAAAATAATTGATATTGATGAGATAGAAACAGCCTCAAAAAAATTTTCGACGATTCCGATTAACGAAGAGAAAAAA
>CAJOPN010000008.1 GCA_905236285.1 uncultured Selenomonadaceae bacterium
GATGATAAGTTTTTCGGCGGCGTAATCGTCTTTGCTTACGGTGCGAAAAAGTTTGCGCTTGTAAGCGTAACGCTCTTCAAAATGTCTTGTCGTAATGGACGGTATGTAATGAATACCCATTGACATAAGCTGTGATACCATTGTGGATTTACCCGAACAATGTGGTCCGAGAAATGCGTAAACTTTATTTTTTGCCATAAAACAACCTCCGTTCACTGACTTAATTTTAAAAAATGTTAGCAAAAATTTTCCGAAAAGTCAACGCAAAAAATCTTCAGTCAATCTTTACGCACATTGAAAAAATATTGTTGATAGTGTAAAATATTAAAAATTTTTCAGATGGAAATTTTATGTTTCAATGAATGCTCCGTTGCTTAAATTACAGGTGTCACTGATAATTTCCGGTGAGAAATCCTAACTTGACGACGCTAATTTTCTTGAAGATAATCTTCATGAGGAGTTTTTGAAAAATTTTGTAAAAATAACTTAAGGTTGGCAATTTGACGTTGGCGCTTTAAACTATGGTACACTTTAAAAATACCATCTGTTTTTATTGTCGCTTATGTAAGAATATTATTTTTGAATGGAGTGACATTGTGGAAGAATTTGGAAATCTTGAGCAAATTATTAACGAAACCATTCAGAACACAGTCTCAACGCAAAATTTAAACTTGGGACTTTTTGTTCAACAAATGGAAGACGAATTTAAACGTCTCGGCTTTCGTCAACCCGCAAGGGTGGGGGATAGAAACTATTCTCATTTTGCGTCTTGATGCCGTAGGTGATTTTATTCTTACCACTCCTGCAATCCGTGTGATTCGTGAAAATTTTCCTTCATCTTACATTACACTCGTTGTCCGAAAACAAATACACCCTTTAGCTGAACTTTGTCCTTATGTCAATCAAGTTCTCGCGTTCGACGTAAATTTTTACAACGGGAATTTTGTATTTGTTGACGGGATATTGGGGCTTTTAAATGATCTCAAAGAATTTTCCAAAAGATTTTTATGGCAAAAAAATTATCAACTTGCTTTTTCTTTTACATTCGCAAGCACTCCGTTAAACAGTCTTATGCTTTACATAAGCGGCGCCAAAGAACGTGTTGCTTATACCAAAGATTCTTTTGATAACTTTTTGAACACTCGTCGCTTGCTTATTCCTCAAAAATTGCCGCATGAATGTTTAAAAAATTTATATCTCCTCGAATCTGTCGGATTAAAATTAAGCCGTTTGGACTCGGAAGTTTGGTATAGTAAAACTGATTTACTCACTGCAAAAAAATTTCTTGAAAGGTTTGACAAAAAGCGGATAAAAATTGTTACGGCGATCGGTGCAAACCATAAAGAAAGGCAATATCCCGTCGAAAAATATTTGACAGCTTTCAAGCAAATTCTTTCAAAGGGCGCGTTACTGATAATTTTGGGCGGATCTTCAGAAATTGAAGCGGCACAATTCCTTGAAGACAATCTTCCTTCAGGAAGTGTTGCAAATCTGGTAAAGGTCAATACGGGGTGGCGCGTTGATGCGGCAGTTATTTCATTGGTCGATTTGTATATCGGAAATATGACGGGCGCTTGTGACGTTGCCGCCGCTCTCAAAAAACCGGTGATAACTTTAAGTCGCGTTGCAAAAGACTTCAAGAATTTTTATGTTAATCCGACCGAAGCAGAACTCTTTCAGCCTTGGAAAACTCATTGCATTGTACTTCAGCCCGAACATCAGTTGGCGGAATGTACAATAAATCCTTTTTACGCGGCTTGTACGGCGGGGAAATCTCATTGCATTGCGCAGATTGAACCTTCCGAGATTGTTGCGGCTTACGAAAAAATTTTGAGATTTGTAAAACAGGAGTGATGATTTATGAATTTAAATTATGTAGTTGTTCAAGCCGGCGGACGCGGTTCACGTATGGAGCGCTTGACTAAAAATAAACCTAAAGCGCTTGTGCCCGTAAACAATTTGCCGATGATTTTTCACCTGTTCAAAAAATTTCCCGACAAAAAATTTATCATTATCGGCGATTACAAATTTGAC
>CAJOPN010000009.1 GCA_905236285.1 uncultured Selenomonadaceae bacterium
AGAAAACGAATGACATTTTTAATAGAAGATCATCTGCCGTATGAAGTGAGGGTAGCACCGAGCGGAATAGAAGCAATGGAAATATTAAGAAAAGAAAAAATAAATTTGGTAGTGGCAAGCGGAGAAATGCACTTCATAAACGGATACAGAATAGCGGATTTTATGAACAAAGATTCAAAATTGAGAGAAATACCGATATTTTTGATGACGAATGACGACGATGAAGTGACGCAGAAAAAAGTAAAAGCATCGGGAGCAAAGGGGTATTTGAAGAAGCCGTTGACAAAACCTGAAGATATGGAAAATTTGATAAAATATTTGAAGGAGCAAAAATAAATGAAATATGTAAGCACGAGAAACAAGAAAGGAAAAGCATTGACGAGTGCAGAGGCAATCTTGCAAGGCTTGGCAAAAGACGGCGGTTTACTCGTTCCGGAAAATATACCGCAAATAAAAATAGAAGAAATAAAAAATTTAAAAAATATGAGATATGAAGACAGAGCAGTCGAGATATTAAAAAAATATTTGACTGATTACACGGAAGAAGAATTAAAAGAGTCGGCTGAACTGGCATATAATTATTTTGACATAACGGACAGAATGAGACTTGCAATAAAAAGTGACAAGCCGGCAGAAGCAAAGAAAATAGAACCTGAAAAAAATAAAGTAACGGCATTTATAGAATTATGGCACGGTCCGACGAGTGCATTTAAAGATATGGCGTTGCAAATATTGCCGCATTTGATGAGAATCGGATTGAAAAAGACGGGCGAGGAACGCGACATATTAATATTGACGGCAACGAGTGGTGACACCGGCAAAGCAGCGTTATCCGGATTCGCAGACGCAGAACGAACAAAAATAGCAGTATTCTATCCGTCGGAAGGAGTATCGGAAATACAAAAATTGCAAATGATAACGCAGACCGGGAAAAATGTAAAAGTCATAGGCGTGAAAGGCAATTTTGATGACTGTCAAAACGGAGTAAAGAAAATATTTTCGGACGAAGAAATAAAAAAGAAATTGGATGCACAAAAAATAAAATTAAGTAGTGCAAATTCAATAAATTGGGGAAGATTGGTGCCGCAAATCGTTTATTATTTCAGCGCGTATGCAGATTTGTTGGACAATGAAGAAATAAATGCAGGTGACTTGGTAAATATAACGGTACCGACAGGAAATTTTGGAAATATTTTGGCGGCATATTATGCAAAGAGAATGGGCTTGCCTGTCGAAAAATTAATTTGCGCGTCGAATATCAATCACGTGCTGACAGATTTTTTTGAAAGCGGAATTTATGATCGAAACAGAACATTTTTCAGAAGTATATCGCCGTCAATGGATATATTGATAAGCTCGAATTTAGAAAGATTATTGTATCACGAGAGCGGAGAAGACAGCGAATATATAAAAAAATTAATGAATGAATTGAATGCAAGCGGAAAATATGAAATAAACAAAGATTTAAAAAAGAAATTGAAAAAAATATTTTATGCGGAATATGCAGGCGAAGAAGAAACGAAAACGACGATCAGAGAAATGTACAACGACATGAAATATTTGATAGATACACATACGGCGGTAGGCTTGACGGTTGCGAGAAAATATCAAAAGAAAACCGGCGACAAAAAACCGATGTTGATAGCATCAACGGCAAGTGCATATAAATTTGCGCCTGCAGTATTGAATGCGCTGCAAATTCCGATTGAAGGCATGAACGAATTTGAAATGGCAGAAAAATTAAATAAAATAACGAGCGTGGAAATTCCGAAAGGATTAAAGGCATTAAAAAAAGCGAAAGTGT
Organism: uncultured Selenomonadaceae bacterium; assembly: GCA_905236285.1. Taxonomy (GTDB): domain Bacteria; phylum Bacillota; class Negativicutes; order Selenomonadales; family Selenomonadaceae; genus Quinella. The sequence continues at coordinate 1,805 of CAJOPN010000009.1, forward strand.
TGCACGAGGACATTTGCGAAAAAGAAGAAATGTCTGAAAGAGTGCTGACCTTCGCAGGAAATTAATCATTAATTTTATTTTCGATTTGTTTAATTTTTTTGATGAGTTGAGGCAGTTGACGCAGAGCCGCTTGAGTTTTGAGCCAATCCGAATGAGATTGAATCGGAAAACCTGCACAGAAAGAATTTTCAGGTATCGATTTTGAAATACCGGTGCGAGCAGCGAAAACAGAATTTTTTCCGATTGAAAGATGTCCGCTTGTACCGACTTGACCGCCGAATGTTACATTGTCGCCGACGATTGTCGAACCGCTTAAACCTGTTTGCGCAACGATTAAACAATTTTTTCCGATTTTACAATTATGACCGATATGAACGAGATTATCAATTTTCGTTCCGCAGCCTATGAGAGTTGAACCCATAGTTGCACGATCGATTGTAACGCTTGCGCCGATTTCGACATCATTTTCAACAATTACATTGCCGACTTGAGGAACTTTTGTATGAACTCCGTTTGAAGTGGTGAATCCGAAACCGTCAGAACCGATCGTCGCAGAAGGATGAATTATACAATTATCACCGATTTGACAATATTCTCTTATCGTCACGTTCGGATAAATCAAAGAATTTTTTCCTATATTTGCAAATTGTCCGACATAAACATGAGAATAAATTATTGTTCCCGAATCAATTTTTGCATAATCGTCAATAACTGCATACGGCATGATAATTGCATTTTCACCGATTTGAACATTTTTTCCGATATGAGCTTTCTCGCTGATTTCATTTTTAAATTTCAATTTCGGAGTGAAAACTTCCAAAAGTTTTGCAAAGGCGGCTTTCGGATCGGCGACGAGTACTGAAGGCAATGGAAAATCTTCAACGTTCATCGGAAGCAAAACGGCTGATGCTTTTGAATTTTTCGCCTCTTCAATGTGAGGTTCAATCGCAAAAATTAAATCGCCTCGAAGTGCTCCTTCTATATTTTCCAGTCCCGTTATAATTATGTTTTCATCACTCGGCTTGATTATTCCCCCGATTAATTGAGCTATTTCTTTTAAACTCTTTTCCATTTCAATACCTCATTGCAATTTTTTAAGAACATCATCAGTTAAATCTATTCCGCCTTCAAAAATAATTTTCTGATCCTCCGAACTGTCAACGACTACATCAATATTTTTTGATTTTACAATATCACCGACAGCGGCATCAAGTTTTTGCTTGAGTTGAGAGGCGTAAGCTTGCTGAATACCCATGAGTTTACGTTGAGCCTCAATTTGAGCTTTTTGTTTGTCTTCGTCTGAGGCATCCTGTTTTGCAGCAAGATCTGCTGTAATTTGTGCCTCTGCCTCCTGAAGTTTTTGTTCTCCTTCTTCTCGAATGGTTTTCAGTTGAGGAGCGTCCATTAATTTAACGCCGTCAAGATAACCGATATTGACTTCACCGCAGCCGCTTATCAAAAAAGTTGAAATCAACATCAACGTCAATAAAAATTTTTTCATTTATTTTTTTTCCTTTCATTTTATTTCTTTTAAAATTTCTTCAGTCAAATCCAAAGTATCGGTTGAAGGAAAAATTTTGCCGCCGAATTGTTCATCATCAAAATTTTCGCGGCTTATCAGCAACAAATTCAATTTATGAATTACTGCCAATTTCGTTGCTTTTTCGCCGATTGATTCAATTAAATTTTTTTCTGTTTCTTCACGCCGATTTGTCACATCTTCAAGCTGAGCAAGTAATTGCTGTCGTTTTTCCATACGATTTTGTGTCTCCGTCATCACTTGCTGCATGGCATCATTGTTTCGTTTTTGAGCTGCAATTTGTGACTGCAATGCCTCTTGTTTTACTTTATCCATAGATTGCTTTGCTTTTTCCTTAAGTTTTTCAATATCGTCTTTGACTGATTGCTCTGCATAATCGGCTATTTCTTTCGTCCATTGCTCAATCAAATTTTTTTGAATTTTATTTCTTTCAATTTGAATTTCTTCAAGCCGCGAATTTAATTTTTTAATTTCCTCATCTGTAAGACGCATATTATCGGCATTCTGCAATTTCAATTTAATATTTAAAATTTCATTGAGAAATTGATTGTTTGCATCGTCACGTTTTTGAAGATAATCTTTTTCGGTAGATTTTCGATAATCTTCAGCCGCCTGTTTCTTCCGATTTTCAATTTCCGCCGCCTCACTTATGACGGTTTGAGCATTTTTCTGCCACACGGAATCATCAAAAGGTTTTTCTTCAACTTTCGGCGGTGAAATTATAACAGGTTTCATTGCGTCATTCAATTCAAGCTGCAATCTCAATTCTTCAGAACGCAATTCGGATAATTGATTTGAATCGGGCAAAAAAATTTCAATCGAATCAAAATCAATGAACCCGACTTTGAAAGCAGGTACAGATTGTTTTTCATATTGAACCGAATTTATTTTATCGGCAGGCTGAGGCTTATCGAAATATTTATAAATTCCGACACTTGAAATTGAAAAGACCGTTAAAAATCCGACAAGAAATTTTTTATTCATAATTTTTTAATTAAAGAATGAGGAATCAAGAGAAAAAACCTCCCATATTCCTCATTATTGATTCAAAATGATTTAAGACTTAAAATTATTTTTTATTAAGTTTTGAAATAACGTCTTGAGTGATGTCGGTACCGCCGTAAACAACTGCAGATTTTTCGATAACAACGCTCAAACCTTTATTGTCGGCAGATTTTTTGATTGCATCTCTTATTGATTGTTCAACCGGATCAAGAAGTTCCTGCTGCTTTTGACGAAGACGCTCTTGACTTTGTTGATAATAATCCTGTTTTTCTTGATCGTTCATGCCGGCTGATTTTTCTTCAAATTCTTTTCTTACTTCTTCAACGGAAGACTGCATTTGAGTTTCAATATTTTTTAAATCGGGATGCTGACTCATAATCTGACGATAATCGACAACGCCGACATTCCCGCCTGATGCAGCCGATGCAATACCGTTGCCGCTTTGAGTTAGAGCGATTGCAACAACACTTCCGACGAATAACAGCGCAATAATTATGCTGATAATTTTGACTTGCTTCTTCTCCAATTTAATCATCTTAAAAAATTCCTCCCAAAAAATTTTTAAAAAAGTTTTGCAAGGATTATATCAGATTAAATTCAGTTATGCAATCCCCTAAATTAAAATAAATTAAAAAAAAATATGTGATATAATTATAAACGGTGATAAAAATGAATGAAAATTTTGTGCATCTGCATGTACACACGGAATATTCATTACTGGACGGAGCAGGAAGAATAGAAGAAATAATAAAACGAGCGAAAGAAATGGGAATGAAAGCGATCGCGATAACGGATCACGGAACGATGTACGGCGCAATAAATTTTTATAAGACGGCGATTAAATACGGAATAAAACCGATAATCGGCTGTGAAATATATTTGTCGCCGAAATCCATAAATGAACGTAAAGACGGCGAACGATTAAAAAATTATCATCTTGTATTGCTTGCAAAAAATAATTTGGGATACAAAAATTTAATAAAAATGGTGTCGATTGCAAATACTGAAGGAATGCATTACAAGCCGCGAATCGACAAAGAAATTTTAAAAAAATATCACAAGGGAATAATAGCATTAAGTGCATGCACGGCAGGAGAAATTGCAAGAGCCGTATTAAGCAACGAATTGAACAAAGAAGAAAAAGTTGAAGAATTAATAAAAGAGTATGCTGAAATATTCGGACGGAAAAATTTTTATTTGGAGATACAAAATCACGGATTGGAAGAAGAAAAAAAAGTAGCCGAAACATTAATAAAAATGTCGGAGAAATTAAAAATCGGCTTGGTCGTGACGAATGACGCGCATTATGTAAATCGTGAGGACAGCGAGGCGCATGATGTATTGTTATGCATACAAACGAGCAGCAAACTTGAAGACGAAAACAGATTGAAATTTAATTCAGATGAATATTATTTGAAATCGGCAGAAGAAATGAAAAAATTATTTCCAAATTTAATAAATGCATACGAAAATACAATAAAGATAGCGGAAAATTGTAACGTTGAATTGAAATTCGGAAAAATGCAGCTGCCGAAATTTAAACTGCCGCAAAAAAATATCGGTTCCGAAAAATATTTACGTAAATTGTGTGAAAGAAAAATATGTGAAAGATATATACTCGTAACGCAGGATATAAGAGACAGATTAAATTATGAATTGAAAATAATTCACGATATGAATTACGATGATTATTTTTTAATAGTTTGGGATTTTATAAGATACGCTAAAAGTCAAGGAATAGCAGTCGGACCGGGACGAGGAAGCGCGGCAGGAAGTTTAATTGCGTATATTTTGGGAATAACCGAGCTTGATCCTTTGGAATATAATTTGTTGTTTGAAAGATTTTTAAATCCCGAACGAGTAACAATGCCTGATATAGATGTAGACTTTTGTTATCTCAGACGCGAAGAAGTGATTGAATACGTAAAAAAATTATACGGCGAAGATCACGTTGCACAGATAGCGACATTCGGAACGATGGGAGCAAAATTGGCAATAAGAGATGTCGGACGAGTTTTAAATATGAGTTTCGGAGAAGTCAGCGAAATAATAAAATTGATTCCGAACGATTTAAAAATAACGATAGAAAAAGCGTTGGAGACTTCAAAAGAATTTCGGAGAATTTATGAAAAAAATGAAAAAGTAAAACGGCTGATAAATTTATCGCGAAAAATAGAAGGTCTGGCACGACATACATCAATACATGCAGCAGGAATAGTAATTGCACCTGAATCGCTGACTGAATTTATACCGATGAAAATGTCCGAAGGAACTTTGATAACGCAATGGGAAAAGGATACGATAGAAGAATTGGGCTTGTTGAAAATGGATTTTCTAGGCTTGAGAACATTAACGGCAATAAACGACACAATAAAAAATATAAAAGAAAGTCGCAGCGAAAAAATTGAAATAAAAAAAATACCGCTTGAAGATGAAAAGACTTCAAAAATGTTGTCAAGCGGAAAAACGGGAGCAATATTTCAAATGGAATCTGCAGGAATGACAAATTTTGTAAAAGAATTGCAGCCGAAAAATTTTGAAGATTTGATTCCGACTGTGGCACTTTACAGACCGGGACCGTTAGGCAGCGGAATGGCAGAAGATTTTATTTTGAGAAAACACGGCAGACGTGAAATAAAATATTTGCATCCGAAACTTGAACCGATATTGAAAGAGACGTACGGAGTAATATTATATCAAGAACAAGTAATGCAAATAGTACAAGTAATGGCAGGATTCACACTTGGACAGGCAGATATATTGCGTCGAGCGATGAGCAAAAAGAAAGCGGAAGTTTTGATGGCACAGCGCGAAAATTTTTTGAAAGGCTGCGACGAAAACGGAATAGAAAAAAATTTGTCCGAAAAAATTTTTGAATTGTTAATGCACTTTGCCGATTACGGATTTAATAAATCACACAGCGCGGCATATGCTTTATTGGCATGGCAAACGGCATATCTGAAAGCGAATTATCCGGTAGAATATATGGCGGCGATGATGTCAAGCGTGATGGATTCGGATAAAGTGGCAGAATATATAGAACTTGCTCGGCGAATGAAAATAAAAGTACTTGGACCTGACATAAATATAAGCGGAACAAAATTTTTGGTCAGCGGAAATGCAATAAGATTCGGACTCGCGGCAATAAAAAATATAGGGCAGACGATGATTGATAATTTGGTGGCAATAAGAAACAAAGGAGGAAAATTTAAATCACTTTATGATTTTTGTCTTCGTACGGATTTAAAAACATTCAATAAAAAGACGATAGAAAATTTAGTCAAAAGCGGAGCATTCGACAGCATAGAAAAGCGGAGAAATGCACAAATTGAAGCGATAGAATCAATCGTCAATGCCGTACAGCGTCATCAAAGCGATAAAATGAACGGAACGATGAGTTTATTCAATGAAGAAGAAACGATAAACGAACAAATCAAACTTCCGGAAGTCGAAGAAGAAACTCAACGTGAAAAATTGGCTTGGGAAATGGAAACAATGGGCTTTTATGTATCGGGACATCCTCTCGATGAATATTTTGAAAAAATAAAAGATTTAACGAAAATAGGCGAAATAAAAAACGGAAAAATAAAGGAAGGCAAAGAAATAAAAATTGCAGGAACGATACAAAATTTGAAAGAGCATACAACACGTCGAGGTGATTTAATGTGTTTTATGGCTGTTGAAAATTATTCAGAAAAAATTGGAGTAACGATTTTTTCACAAATATACTCGGAAAGCAAAAAAATATTGCAGACCAATAACGCGGTTGTAATACAAGGGCGAGTTGAAAAGCCGAATGAAGAATATTTAATTACTGCAAAAAAATTTTGGACGGCGGAAGAATACGAGCCGAAATATTATTTGACGATAACGGAAGAATTAAATCGAGATGAAATTGACGAAAAATTAAAGACCATACTTGAAAACCACAAAGGAACTCAAGAGGTCTTTATAAATAAAAATTCAAAATGGGAAAAATTAGAAGAAAAATATAAAGTAAGTTACTGCGCGGAATTGACGGAGCAATTAAAAAATTTGCTTGGAGAAGAAAACGTTAAAAAATATTAAGCCGCCGCCGTGAAAGTAGCCGAAAAAGTATTGTAATCGTAATTTACATTTCGGCTGATGATGATGAAACGCTCGGACGCACTACACCAATGAAGAATATCGGTTAAATTGCTGTCCTTCCAATCTTCAAAAAATCTTGCCATCTCACCTTTGTTTACTCCGAGAGAAGAAAGAGTAACCGCCAAAATATCGCCGACATTGCCCATTGCATCGCTGTCGGTAGCAGTACCGCCAATCATAATTTTGGAAACGTAACCTTCCATATTTGCAAATAAACTGATTGTAATTTCGTGACCTTCAGAGCCGATCATTCCGACGTAAGTATTATAATTTTCATTCGACAAATTTTCTTGAAGCTGAGGAATTTTTTTAATGAGGACGTGATTTTTTTCCATCTTTTGAGCATTTTCATTGTAGCGATAAAAAAAACCGTCCGATCCGAAATCGCTGACTCTGACGGGACTGTGAGCCGCGCAGAAATTACAAATGAGCATGAGAGGCACTAAGAAGACAATAAATTTAAATTTCATTTTCGCCACCTCCGATAATTTTATTTTAACACAAAAGAGGCGATAATCAAATATCTTGACAAAGAAAATTAAGATTGATAAAATAAAAAAGATTTTTTTAATGAAAGGAAATGATTCCGATGATTTCATCAACCGATTTTCGCACGGGCTTGACGATAGAAATAGACGGAGGAGCTTGGCAGGTAGTCGAATTTCAACATGTAAAACCCGGAAAAGGTGCAGCATTTGTTCGCACGAAAATAAAAAATGTCGAAACGGGAGCAGTAGTTGAAAGAACATTCAATCCGAATGAAAAAATGCCGCCTGCAAAACTTGATACACGCAAAATGCAATATCTTTACGAGACGGACGGACTTTATACGTTCATGGATACCGAAACTTACGAACAAACGGAATTGAGCAAAGAGCAGCTCGGCGACGCATTAAATTATCTTTTGGAAAATATGGAAGTCAATTTGCAGACATTCAAAGACAGAATAATCGGCGTAAGTCTTCCTAATTCAGTTGAATTGAAAGTTGTCGAATGTGAACCGGCAGTAAAAGGAAACACGGCAACAGGAGCATCAAAAAGTGCAACGCTTGAAACGGGATTTGTTGTCAGAGTTCCGCTTTTCATCAATGAAGGCGACGTTTTGAGAATTGACACGCGTACAGGAAATTATATCGAACGTGCGTAAATCGAAAATTTTTTCTTAAAAAAAACAGGCACTCGTTATTGAATGTCTGTTTTTTAATTTTTCTGATTTATAAATTTTAGCCGAGAATGACGAGAGATTCATGCGCCTTGACGCTCTGACCTGCGGCGACATTGAATTTTTTGACGGTTCCGTCGGAATCGGCAGGAATTTCATTTTGCATTTTCATTGCTTCGAGAATCAAAAGAACATCACCAGCTTTGACAGCTTGCCCTTCAGATGCAACGAGTTTTACAACTTTGCCGGGCATCGGAGCATCGATTGAATGTTCACCTGCACCTGCGGAAACTTTCGGAGCAGGAGCGGGAGCAGCTGCCGGTCTCGGTGCCGAAACTGCACTTGAGCCTGATTTTACTTCTTCAACTTCAACTTCATAAGTCGTGCCATTAACTGTAACGTTAAATTTTTTCATAGGATAATTTCCTCCCGTTAAATTCTTTTTTTGTTTAACGTCTAACTTTGTTTGAAAGAGTCCAAACAGGATTTGATTTAACTTTCACGGCGACAACTTTACCGTTCGTCATTGATTGAACGGCGGCAGTAATGATCGCTATGATTTCAGGTTTAATTTTTTGTTCTGACATGTTTCTCACTCCAATTTTAAATTACAGTGGGATATTACCATGTTTCTTTTGCGGACCGACTTCACGTTTGCTTGCAAGAGCATTGAGTGCAGTAATTACATACGGTCTAGTTTCTTTCGGTTCAATAATCATATCTGCATAACCGCGTTCAGCCGCTTTATAAGGTGTTGCAAATTCTTCGACATATTCAGCCGTCTTTTGATCTTTATCGGGGTCTTTACGGAAAATAATATTCGCAGCACCTGCAGGTCCCATAACAGCAATTTCAGCGGAAGGCCAAGCCATAACTTGATCCGCTCCGAGTTCACGACAGCACATTGCAATGTATGATCCGCCGTAAGCCTTACGAGTGATGACTGTAACTTTAGGAACTGTTGCCTCTGAATAAGCATAAAGCATTTTTGCGCCGTGACGAATGATTCCGTTATATTCTTGATCGACTCCCGGCAAAAATCCCGGAACATCAACGAGATTGACGAGCGGAAGATTGAAAGCGTCGCAAAATCTTATGAAACGAGCAGATTTATCTGACGCATCAACATCAAGACAACCTGCCATAACTGCCGGCTGATTCGCGATAATTCCAACGCTACGTCCGTCAAATCTTGCAAAACAAGTTATAATATTCGTCGCAAAATGTTCATGGACTTCATAAAATTCGCCGTTGTCAACGATTGCACGAATAACATCTTTCATATCGTAAGGAGCATTGGGATTATCGGGGACGACTGTATTTAAACTGTCTTCCTGACGATCGGGATCATCTCCGGTTTCAACAATCGGAGCATCTTCCATATTATTTGAAGGAAGAAAACTCAAAAGGTAGCGAATTTGTTTAATGCAGTCCTCTTCATTTTCAGCTGCAAAATGTGCAACGCCTGAACGTGTATTGTGAGTCATTGCTCCGCCGAGTTCTTCAGCCGTAACTTCTTCAGCCGTAACCGATTTTATGACTGCAGGACCGGTTATAAACATTTGCGAAGTGTTTTTAACCATATAAATGAAATCTGTAATTGCAGGTGAATAAACTGCTCCGCCTGCACAAGGTCCCATTATTACCGAAATTTGAGGAATAACACCGCTTGCCGCAGTATTTCTGAAAAAGATTCCTGCGTAACCGCTCAATGCATCAACTGCCTCTTGGATACGTGCACCGCCTGAATCGTTAATTCCGATACAAGGTGCTCCCATTTTCATCGCGAGATCCATGACTTTCCAAATTTTATGAGCGTGCTTTTCTCCGAGTGAGCCACCTTCAACTGTAAAATCTTGAGCGTAAGCATAAACCAATCGACCGTCAACAGTTCCGTAACCTATTACGACACCTTCGCCCGGTAACTCTTTTTTCTCTTGACCGAAATTTGTGCAGCGATGTTTGACGAACATATCAAGTTCAACAAAAGTTCCTTCGTCAAAAAACATTTCGATTCTTTCGCGAGCAGTCATTTTGCCTTTTTCGTGTTGCTTGGCAATTCGTGACTCTCCGCCGCCCTGACGAATTTTTTCTTTCTTTTTATTCATCAGTTCAATTTTTTCTGCAACTGTTGCCATCTAATCACTCCCATCATTTAAATTTATTTTTTATTTTAATCTCTCTGACAAAGTTCCAACAATACGCCGTGAGTTGCTTTCGGATGAATGAATGCGATCATTGCTCCGCCTGCACCTTTACGCGGTTTTTCGTCAATGAGTTTAACGCCTTTTTCTTTCAAATCTGCAAGAGCATTTTCAAGGTTGTCAACTCTCAATGCGATATGTTGAATGCCACCGCGTCCGCCGTTCTTTTCAATGAATTTTTCAATCGGACTTCCTGCTTCGCTTGCAACCAAAAGCTCAATTTCACCGTGCTGTTTATCGTCAGTCGTCGGATAAAATGCGGTTGTAACTTTTTGTTCAGCAACCGTTTCTTCGCCCGTGCATTTTAAGCCCAAAGTTTTCCAAAAATCGCCGTCAGCCAAATCGGTTGATGCAATTCCGATATGATCTACTCCCAAAATTTTAAACATCGTTAAGTCCTCCCAATTTATTTTAATTAAAATTATTTTCTCATGTCACCTGTTTCAAGGAAACGAGTATGGAAACTGAGAGCTTCCGTCAAAATGTGCGGTGTATTATTTTTCTTTGTTGCCTCAAGTGCTCTTTCGTAGTAGTCCATCAAAATCGGACGATAATCCGGATG
>CAJOPN010000010.1 GCA_905236285.1 uncultured Selenomonadaceae bacterium
CGGGGCAATTCATCGGCTTGACGGCATAATCATTTTCATCAACTTTAAGTGTGTACATTCCTTGAGCATAATGATCCCAATGTCCTGATGTTTCCCAAAGTTCGCGTTTTAACATGATCGGAGTTTTAATTTCGTCATAGCCGTATTTTTTATGTACTTCTCTCCAATATGTCATCAAATTATTCATTATAATCATACCATTGGGAAGGAAAAACGGCATTCCCGGAGCCTCATCATATAAATTGAAAACTCCCAATTCAGAGCCTAATTTTCTGTGATCACATTCAGCCGCCTCTTTGAGCATTTGCAGATATGAATCAAGTTCTTCCTGCGAATTGAAAGCCGTGCCGTAAATTCTTTGGAGCATTTTATTATGTTCATCGCCGCGCCAATATGCTCCTGCTATACTCAACAATTTAAAATATTTGACATTGCCTGTTGAATCGACATGAGGTCCTGCACACAAATCAATAAAATCGCCTTGTTTGTAAGTGCTGATTGTCTCTCCTTCAGGAATTGCATCTATAAGTTCAATTTTGTAAGGTTCATCTTTAAATAATTTAATTGCCTCTTCGCGAGATATTTCATTGCGCATGAGCGGCAGATCTTCATTAATAATTTTGCGCATTTCTTTTTCTATGAGTGCCAAATCTTCATCTGAAAAACGATGTTCCAAATCAAAATCATAATAAAAACCGTTTTCGATGGCAGGTCCGATTGCAATTTTTGCATCAGACCAAATTCTTTTGACTGCTTGCGCCATAATATGTGAGGCAGTATGTCTTAATCTATGCACCGAAAAATCTCCCTTCATATAAAAAAAAAGAATGGTCGGGTTGACAGGATTTGAACCTGCGACATCTGCGTCCCGAACACAGCGCGCTACCAAGCTGCGCTACAACCCGATAAGTTTTTCCAACGACAAAAATTGTAGCACAGTCGATTAATAATGTCAAGAAAATTTTTTAAGAGGCAATTTGCAAATTCAAAATATCATTGAATGACGGAGCATAAGAACCAGGTTTTGAAACGGCGATACCTGCAACGATATTTGATAATTTGGCGGCACGCTGCAAAGAAGAACCTGATGAGACGGCGAGAGCAAAAGCGGCAATAGCAGCATCGGCAGCACCTGCAGGATCAACGAGCAATTGTTTTTGCGTCGAAAAATGCCGAGTATCATTGTGAGCAAGTGTCAAGCCGAAACCTGAACGAGTAGCGGCACAAGCATTAATATCAAATTTTCTGCGAACATAATTTGCGGCGGCGGCACAGGCATCATCATCTGAAGGATCAATGGGACTCAAAAGGACACGATTAATTTTTGCAACATTTGCAACGATTAAATCGGCATGTTGATATTTAATCCAATTTGAACCGTAAGGAAGAACTATAACCGGTACTCCGCGATTATGTGCATCTGAAATTATCGTGTGGCAAAATCTTTCTGTGCAGACTCCTTTTTCATAATCGGCAAGAACGATCGCGTCTAAACTTTTATTTAATGATTTGTGAATGAAGTTTCTGAGCCTGTCAAATAAATTTTCTTGATAAGGTTCATCGTCATCAAAATCCAAACGAAAAACTTGGTGATCATTTGCAATCACACGAATTTTTGTTGTTGTCGGATGATCTGAAAAAATTAATCCTTGTGAATTAATATGATGTTTGTATAAAAGTTCCATTAAAGATTCACAGTTATGATCTTCACCGACGAAACCGGCAAGAATCGGAGGCGTTCCCAATTCGGCAAGACAGCGGGCAACATTCGCCGCACCACCCGGAGATGCCTCACGAGAAATAATTTTTGCAACGGGAACGGGAGCATCTGACGCAAATTTATTTACTTTTGCACGATAAAATTTGTCGAGCATAATATCACCGACGACCAAAACTCGGCGGCGTTTTGCAGATTCAAAGAACGCAGAATCGAACATGTTCAACAACTCCTTGACAGTTATAAATCTGAATGATAAAATATTTTACAATAATTTTTTTTAAAAGTCCAGAGGTGAGACGATGGCAATTCAATTTGAAAAGTGGCAGGCTTGCGGAAATGATTTTATAATTGCAGAAAATAAAATTGATGAAATAAAAGCATGCGATCGACATTTCGGAATAGGTGCAGACGGCGTTTTATATGTAAATAAATCAAAAATTGTTGACGCTGAAATGATTGTAATAAATTCCGACGGTTCTGAAGCCGAAATGTGCGGAAATGGTATTCGTTGCGTCGCTCAATATGTCAGCGAGAAAATCGACAAAAACATTTTAAATATAGAAACCAAAGCCGGAATAAAAAATATTTCGATTGAAAAAAATTACGAAAAAATTAAAGTTGAAATGGGAAAGGCTAAATTACTTTGGAAAAATAAAATAGAAGTGAACAATCGAATTTATGACGCAAGTTATATTAATATCGGTAATCCTCACTGCGTTTTGTTTGTTGAGGACGTTGAAGAAGGCGAAGTTGAAAACTATGGACGACAAATTGAACACATGACAAATCTTTTCCCCGAAGGCACGAATGTTGAATTTGTGACACTTGAAAATGACGGCTTGAGAGTGCGAGTTTGGGAAAGAGGTTGCGGCAGAACTCTGGCATGCGGAACGGGAGCTTGTGCAAGTGCATTTGCGGCAAATGAACGCAATTTAATCGGAAATAAAGTTTTTGTAAAGTTGGACGGCGGAACGGTTGAAATTGAAATTGCCGAAAGTATAAAAATGACAGGACCGGCTCAAAGAGTATTCAAAGGCGAAATTTAAAATTGCGAGGTTAAAATAATGTCAGAAAATTACACGCCCATAATGATAGGTATAGGATTTGGCAACAGCGTTCGGCTTCAAGGAATAGATGCAATAGTAAATCCTGAAAGCGCACCGATTAAAAGATTGATACAAGAGGCAAAAGAGGCAAACAGATTGATAGATGCAACTCAAGGAAGAAAAACACGTTCGGTTGTAATAATGACGAGCGGCGCAGTAGTATTAAGCGCACTTCAAGCCGAAACGATAACATCACGTGTAAACAGCGATTAAATTAATGGGAGTGAATATAAATGCAAATTAAGATTAAAAGAAAAGCAAAGGTAAATGTTCCCGAACCGTCAATGGTAAATCCTTCAACAGATGTTTTGGTCAAACGGACTCGCAGCCGTTATGTTTTGGTAATGCTTGCCTCAAAACGAGCACGTCAACTTCTAAAAGGTGCTGAATGTAAAGTACAAAATCACAATAACAAATATGTAACCAATGCCTTTGAAGAAATAGCTGAACGTAAAATAAAAGCGAAAATTACAGTTGAAGAATAAATAAATGGGAAGTGAAAAAATGCTCATAGTGATAAGCGGACCAAGCGGAGTAGGAAAAGGGACCGTTTGCGCGAAAGTCAGCCAAGCAAGCGGAATAAGAATTGCAGTCAGCGCGACGAGTCGTGAACAAAGAAAAGGCGAAGTTGAAGGACGAGATTATTATTACATAAATGAAGAAGAATTTCGTTTGAGAATTGAACGCGGCGATTTTTTGGAATATGCAGTCGTATACGGCAATTATTACGGAACATTGAAGTCAGAAATCAAAGATGATGAAAATGTAATTTTGGAAATAGATACACAAGGCGCAATGAAAGTTTTAAAAGCGATGCCTGAGGCGTTAAGTATATTTCTTTTGCCGCCGTCGATGGAAGAATTGAGAAAAAGAATTGAAACACGCGGAAGAGAACCGGCTGAAGTGATCGAGGCGAGATTAAAAGCGGCAGAGGCAGAAATTGATACAGGCAAAAGACGTTATAAATTTGTCGTGACGAATGACGACGTAAATCGAGCCGCAAAAGAAATTACAAATATCATAAAAAATGCAACGGCAAACTAAAACGCTTGACAACATTTTTGCACAATGATATATTAGTAAAAAATTTTCATAAAAAAAAGGAGTGTGTCGAATTTGATTTTTACATCAGAATCGGTTACCGAAGGTCATCCCGACAAAGTAGCAGATCAAATAAGCGATGCGGTACTTGATGAAATAATGGAACATGATCCGAATGGCAGAGTAGCATGTGAAACATTGGTTACGACAGGGCAAGTTCATGTTGTCGGAGAAATTTCAACGAAATGTTACGTCGATATAAATAAAATTATCAGAAATACAATTCGCGAAATCGGATATACAGATTCACATTTTGGATTTGATGCAGACACGGTAGGCGTTTTGGTTTCATTGGATGAACAATCGCCAGATATTGCTCAAGGCGTGGACGATGCACTCGAAAGCAGAGGAACGGGCAACGCAATAGGAGCAGGCGATCAAGGTATGATGTTCGGCTATGCAACTGATGAAACTCCCGAATATATGCCTGTACCGATTGCACTTGCTCATAAACTCACGCGCAGATTGGCGGAAGTCAGGAAAACGACAGGCGAAGTAGATTATTTGAGACCTGATGGAAAAAGTCAAGTGACGGTAGAATTTGATGAAAACAATGTTGCAAAGCGCATTGATACGATTGTAATTTCAACTCAACATGCACCGAAAGCCTCACTCAAAGAAATTACTGCAGATGTAATCAAATATGTAATTGAACCTGTCATGCCTGAAGAACTTTTGAAGGATACGAGATATTTAATTAATCCGACAGGAAAATTTGTAATCGGCGGACCTCAAGGCGATGCGGGATTGACGGGAAGAAAAATAATTGTTGATACGTACGGAGGCTGGGCACGTCACGGCGGCGGAGCATTCAGCGGAAAAGATCCGACAAAAGTTGACAGATCAGCAGCATATGCCGCACGATGGGTTGCAAAAAATATTGTTGCGGCAGGTCTTGCAAAAAAATGTGAAATTCAGCTTGCTTATGCAATAGGAGTTGCTGAACCTGTCAGTATCAGAGTTGAAACTTTCGGAACAGGAAAAGTTGCAGAAAATGAACTTGAAAAAGCAGTAAAAAAAATTTTCAATTTGACTCCACTCGGAATAATAAAATCATTGAATTTACGTCGTCCGATTTATAAACAAACTGCTGCTTACGGACATTTCGGACGTTTGGATATTGAACTTCCTTGGGAACAGCTCAATAAAATTGAAGAACTTCAAAAGCAATTCTGAAGAGAAGATGACATAATGGCAGAATATTTATTTAACAAAGATGACATGTCGCAAAGAATCAGAGTTACGAACAACGAGCCTTATTTTATGCGTGAAGATGTTCAAAACAGTATGGGAACTGCGCGGCTTGTTATCGGTGAATTTTTACCTAAAAGTACTTGGGTGAATTACACGGATTTGATAGGAGCAATCGACAAAGTAGAAGGACGTGCGGCAGGTTTCGGACGAAAAAGATTGAATCCAATTTATTACGCACGAGTTGAACGTTATCGAAATTGGATTGAATGGGATGTAATTCCTCAACTTACAAAGATGGTTTTGGAATAAAATATATAAATAAAAATGAAAGCGGGAGATAGCATAGAACGCAGGAATATAGCAATAATCGCACACGTAGATCACGGCAAAACAACTTTGGTTGATGCTTTGCTCAAACAGAGTGCGGTCTTCAGAGCGAACGAACAAGTTGAAGAAAGAGTTTTGGATAGAAACGATCTCGAAAGAGAACGCGGAATAACAATTTTAAGCAAAAATACGGCGATTGAATACAAAGGAATAAAAATAAATATAGTCGATACGCCGGGACATGCAGATTTCGGCGGAGAAGTCGAACGAGTTTTAAACATGGTTGACGGCGTTTTGCTGGTCGTCGATGCTTTTGAAGGTGCAATGCCTCAAACAAAATACGTTCTCCGTAAGGCAATGGAACACGGATTAAAAGCAGTAGTGGTTATAAATAAAATAGATCGTGCAGAGGCAAGAATCAGCGAAGTCGAAGATGAAATTTTGGAATTGTTTATGGAACTCGACGCGACTGATGAACAGCTTGAATATAAAACGGTTTATACTGCGGCGAAGGCAGGAATTGCAAAGAAAAATATTGATGACACGTCCGACAATATGAAACCGTTGCTTGATGTCATAATAAAGGAAATGCCGCCGTCGAAAGGTGACGTTGAAAAACCGTTGCAGATGATGGTGACAACGCTTGAGGCTGATGAATATGTCGGCAAGGTTGTAATCGGCAGAATTAATCGCGGAGTAGTTCATGCAGGTGAACAAATTCTTTTGATGACTTCAACCGATCAAATTAAATGCAAAATCGGCAAAGTTTACGTTTACGAAGGCTTAAAACGTGTTGAAGTCGAATCAGCCGAAGCAGGTGAAATAGTTGCATTGACGGGATTAACTGAGGCATCAATAGGAGATACGATTTGCGATGTTGAAAATCCGGATGCACTTGAAGCAATTAGAGTTGATGAACCGACTTTGAGCGTAACATTCGGAGTAAATACCAGTCCGCTTGCAGGACAGGAAGGCGAATATATAACAAGCCGCCATATTCGTGACAGACTTTTTAAAGAGGCTGAAACAAATGTTGCATTGAGAGTTGAAGAAACTGATTCGGCAGATGTTTTCAAAGTCAGCGGACGCGGCGAACTTCACCTTTCAATTTTGATTGAGACGATGAGACGTGAAGGATACGAATTACAAGTAGGAAAGCCTGAAGTTGTTTACAAAATGCGTGACGGCGTTAAATTGGAGCCGATGGAACTTCTGACAGTTGAAGTCCCTACCGAATACATGGGTACGGTTATGGAATCGATGGGACGACGCAAAGGCGAATTGAAAACTGTTGATGAAAGAAGCGGTTATCAGCGACTTGAGTTTGAAATTCCGGCACGAGGTTTAATCGGTTTCAGAAGTGAACTTTTAACGGCAACTCGCGGCAATGGAATTATGAATCACGTTTTCAGCGGATATGCTCCATACAAAGGAGATATTCCGAGAAGAACACGCGGAAGTTTGGTTGCATTTGAGGCGGGAGAAACGACAGGTTACGGAATTTATAATTTGCAGGAACGCGGAGTCATGTTTGTTGAACCGGGTATGAAAGTTTACGAAGGTATGATTGTCGGCGAAAATTCTCGTGAAATGGATATTGATATAAATCCGTGCAAAGCGAAACATGCAACCAACATGAGAGCGAGCGGATCGGATGAAGCAATTCGACTTGTTCCGGCAAGAGTTATGAGTCTTGAACAGGCAATGGAATATATCAACGAAGATGAAGCGGTTGAAGTCACTCCAAAAAGTTTGAGATTGAGAAAATTGGAATTGGACAGAGTGACGAGAGGTCGCGCGGCAAAAAATGCAAGAAAATAATTTTAAGCGTGAATTATTTCTGAAAAATTACTTGCCAAGATAAAATTTATATGATAAAATTAGCGGCGAAAGCGAACGAAAGGATGGAAGTTATGAATTTGGGTTTTATCAAGAAAATAACAGACTTCATCATGCCGCTTGAGCCGATTGAAGAAGAAGAAACTTACGAAGAAGAAAAAGTTGAAAAAAAAGCTGAACCGGCGAAAAGCGAGCCAGTAAAACGTGTAGAAAATTCTCAAAAAATACAGGAAACCGTCAGCGCAAGAGAACCTGTGCGCGAACCGTTAATGGAAATGCCTGATTTGGGTACAATGAGAACGGCTGAAGGTGGAAGTGTTGCATTTGGAGGAATGAAATACACGGCGTACGCAAGGAAAGAGGAGCCGGTGAGCAAAATGAAACCACAATTAACAGTAGTTAAAGGATCAGGTATCAGCGTCAGAATCAATAAACCAGCAAAATTTGAAGAAGTTAAAAATATTGCCGATGATTTGCTCGGTAAAAATGTCGTAATAGTTAATTATGAATTGGTTGATTCAAATGAACAGCGCAGAATAAATGATTTCGTCAACGGAGTTTGCTATGTGACTGACGGTCATGTCGAACAAATTTCAGACAGAATTGTTTTATATACGCCGGAAGGAATTGACGCTGAGGCAGCATTTCTTAAATATGCAATGCGATAAATACGAGGTCACAAATGAGCAATATATTGGAAGGCGTAATTGAAGAATTTAAAAAAATATCGGCGTTCCCGAGACCTTCAAAATATGAATTTAGAGTTGCGAATTATTTAAGTGAAAGACTTAAAAATTTGGGCGCAAAAATTCAGCGGGATCAAATCGGTAATATTATTGCCGATTTTCCTGCAACCGAAGGCTTGGAAAATTTGCCGATTATTTTAATGCAGGCTCATATGGATATGGTTTGTGTTGCCGAAGAAGGTTACAAATACGATCCGTTAAATGATCCGATTAAATTAATTCGCGATGAAAAATTTCTTTCGGCTGAAGGCACAAGTTTGGGTGCTGATGACGGTATCGGAATTGCAATTACTTTATATATTTTAAGCAATGTTGAAAATTTAATCGGCAAACACGGAGCTTGGAGAATTATTTTCACGGTTGACGAAGAAGTCGGAATGAGCGGAGCACGTGAACTCGACAAAAAATTTTTGAGTGATGTTAAATATATAATTAATGTTGACAGCGAAAATGTTGATGAAATTGTTATCGGTAGTGCAGGAAGTGCTCGAATTGAATTCAGACACGATTTGACTTGGAATTCTCCTAAAAAATCCGACGGTTATTCAATCGTCGTCAGCGGTCTCAAAGGCGGTCACAGTGGTGAATCCATTGATGTCAATCATGCAAATGCCATTAAAATTCTCGCTCAAATTTTAAGCAATTTGGATTGCGAAATAAATAAATTTCAAGGCGGTACTGCTTTAAATGTTATCGCCTCAGAGGCAAAAGCTTTAATCACTCTTGACGGCAGTAACGATTTAAAAAATATTTGCAAAAAATTTGAACAAAAAATTTCTGCCGAATGTGACGAACCGAAATTAAAAATTAAATTCAAAAAAATAAAACTTCCAAATCGAGTTATGAATAAAAAAGAAACCGAAATTTCTTTGTCGCTGATAAATAATCTTTTGAGCGGCGTTTTGAAAGTTGACGGCGATGATAAAACCAGCGCAAATATCGGTATCGTCAAAATTACCGATTCTGCTTTTTATTTAAATTACATGCCGCGTTTTCATTCGATCGAAGGTTTTAACGAAATTTTTTCTCATGCAACAAATGCTTGCATTAAGAGCCGTTGCAATGAAATGACTTTGAAAGGTTTTTCGCGCGAATGGAAAGCTTCGAATTCAAATCTTTTAGAAATTATGCTGAAAGTCGCAAAAAAGCAAAAGCGCAGGGTAATTACAAAAGTCATTCACGGTGGTTTGGAATGTTCTCACTTCATCGAAAAAAATCCAAATCTTGAAATCGTTTCGGTTGGTACCAGCAATTTAAATATTCATTCGCCAAATGAAAAATTACTTCTTTCAAGTGTTGAGCCGACTGTTAATTTGATTGCAGGAACTCTTAAATCACTTGCCGTGTGAGGAGGTGATTTTTATGAATAAATTTAATGAAATTTTCAACGAAATGAAATTAACCTTCTTTTTTCTCGCAGGTTTAATTTTTTTTTGGATTTTTGCCGGTTTTTTTACTTCAGATATTCAACTGAAAATTTTTAATATCCCGCTTTGGGCAATTTTCGGAACAATGGGAGTATGGATTTTTGCGATTGCGATTGCCGTAACTCTCAGTCGAAAAATCAAAGATATTGAATTTTAATTTTAAAAATTTTTTTGCGCTTGTACCGATTTTATTCGGACGAGACGGAGGTTTTTTTATGACAAAATTAATTCCGCTGCTTATTTATATGGCAGTAATGGTTGCGATAAGTTTTTATGTAAGACATACTCATCAAGGCAAAAATTTTTTGGAAAATTATTTCGTCGGTTCTCGTCAGCTCGGCGGATTCGTCCTCGCAATGACTACCGTTGCCACTTACAGTTCGGTTTCAAGTTTCGTCGGCGGTCCCGGTATGGCTTTTGAAGTCGGTTTCGGCTGGTTATATATGGCGGTTGTTCAGGTAACTGCCGTTTTTTTGGTGCTCGGAATCTTCGGCAAACGTGTTGCCATTCTCGCAAGAAAATTTAATGCCGTGACGGTCGTTGATATTCTTCGTGCAAGATATAAATCTGAAATTTTGGCAGGTTTCGGTGCACTTGCCATAGTTTTGTTTTTCGGCGGAACTATGACTGCTCAATTTGTCGGTGGTGCTAAACTTTTCGCGGCTGTCACAGGTTACAGTTATGAATCCGGTTTAATTCTTTTCGGTCTCGTCGTCGTCATTTACACTTCAATCGGCGGTTTCAGAGCAGTTGCAATTACTGATACCTGTTGCGCGATTATGATGATGATCGGTATCGTTATTCTTTTACATTACGTTTTGAATGTCGGCGGCGGTGTCGAAAATATTTTAAAAAATCTTTCAGTCGATCGTCCCGATATGTTTGAGCCGTTTTCAAACGGAAAAATGCCGCTTACTTTGTATATCACTCAATGGATGCTGGTCGGTGTCTGCACAATAGCTCTTCCTCAATCGGTTGTTCGCGGTATAAGTTACAAAGATACTTCGGGAATGCGTCAAGCCATGATTATCGGAACAATCGTCATCGGTTTTATGAATATCGGTATTAATTTCGTCGGTATTATTTCGCACGGTGTTTTAAGCGGTACTGCGGCTGATAACGGCGGCGTTGATAATGTCATTCCTCAAGCTATCGTTACTGCTGTCCCTGAAAATTTAATCGGTCTCGCCATCATCGGTCCGCTTGCCGCCTCAATTTCTACTATTTCAGGTCTTTTAATTGTCGCCTCAAGTGCCGTCGTCAAAGATGTTTATGTTCATTTCAAAAATTCACGCAATCAAATTGTTTCGCCTCAGAGTATCAGAAAATTATCTTTCTTAACAACTGCCGTAATGGGAATTATGGTTTTTGTTATCGCTTTAACTCCTCCTTCTCTGATTTGGCTGATTAATATGTTTGCTTTCGGCGGATTGGAAACTGCTTTTTTTTGGACTTTGCTTTTCGGTTTATATTGGAAAAAGGCGAATTGTCTCGGTGCTGAACTTTCAATGATCGGCGGCACTATTATTTATTGTTTTACTCAGGCTGTCGGTTTTAAAATTTTCAATCTTCATCAAATTACCATCGGCATTTCTGTTTCTCTGATTTTATTTTTAATCGGTTCTCATTTCGGTAAGCCGACTGACGATAAAACTTTAAAAGAATTTTTTGATTGATGACATTTTAAAAGACTGCTCGTCCTTCCGGATTGGCAGTCTCTTTTATTTTTTAAAATCTTTCTCATCAATTATA
>CAJOPN010000011.1 GCA_905236285.1 uncultured Selenomonadaceae bacterium
TAATCTGGCTTCTTTTTTGTTTAAAAAAACTTCTTTTTTTTCTATTGATTCAAGTTTTCTGTCAAGATTTTCTTCTTTTTGAGTTACGCGGCGTTCCTGCCTTGAAATTTCATTGCGTCTTTCTTTTGTGTCTCTGTCGAGCTCCTGACGCATTCGATGAATTTCTTCTTTGGCTTCTATGACAGCTTCTTTTTTTTCCGACTGTCCTTTTTCCTGAGCTTCGGCAATTATTCTTTTGGCTTCCTCCTCTGCACTTCCTATTATTTTTTCTGCCATGTTTTTTCTATATGAATAACCGCCGAGTACTCCCAAGATAATTGCGATGATTACTGCTGCAATGGTTATAATTATATTGATCACCTCCAAATTATTTTTAATCAAGAATGAAACTTTTTTCAAATGCAAGTTCCGACAAAAAAATAAAAAACTCACATCTGACATTCTCACATTTTCTAATTTTAAATATTGTTTGCAAATCTGTCAACAAATTTAAAAGATTTATTTTTTTTTCGATATGAAAAAATTTTTGAAAAGAATTTTTTTCTACGTCTTGAAATTTTATTGACGCTGTTTTTTTTTTATGCTAATATAATTTAAAAGAATGAAAAAGAATTTTGACTCAAGGAAGGAAGTGCATATTATGATTACGGTTGAAGGATCTGCTAATGAAAATATTATTGATTCGCAAATTATATCAAATTCAAATTCTTTAAAAGATACAACAAGTGATATAACTCCTCAAAGTGTAATCAAAACTTTCATGCGGTCACTCGACAACGCCACAAGTTCAGACGCAACGACCATGCTTGACGATGCAATTAAAGCGTGTTCATCATTCACGGGAATTAATGACGCAATAAATCATTTTATGAATCATTTAAAAGTAAACGGTTCATCAAAATTTTTAACCGATTGCTGCGGAATAATTTTAAATAATACCGACACGGGAGCAATCACAGGTTCGGATGCAGGCTGCTCAACTTCATCAAAAACTGCCTCATCAATCGTTCCTGAAACCGGCAGTCTCGATACAACTTTTACCGATTCATCATTCACGACCGACGGTTTGACTGTTTCACTCGGAACTTCTTATGCAGGAACCGATTCGCAGAAAACAATTTGGCAGGCACTCAAAACTTGGTGGATTGACGGAGCACTCGATCTCATCAGCGAATCTTACGGCTCAAATTATGCTTTTACAAGTTCTTCATCTGCAACCGTCAGAAAAATTACGGTTCAATTTTATACTTCTTCATCGGATGGAGTTCTTGCATCGGTCGGCAGTTCTTATGATACTTCCAATGGAAAAACAACAAATCTCACTCTCAATATCAACATGAATTATTATTCCGATATTACTTCATCTTCGATAAACGAAAACGGAACGAGTTCAAAAACATCTGCATATCTTGATCGCGTTCTTGCTCACGAGTTGACTCATGCACTCATGGCAGCGAATATTTCATGGTTTGATAAATTGCCGCTTTTCATTGTCGAAGGTTTTGCCGAACTCACTCACGGAATTGATGATCTTCGCTACCCATCGATCACTTATCTTTTAAATAATACGACTGCTTTAAAAAATGCATTGAAACTTACTACAAGTTACGGCACGAGCGATTATCAATACGCTGCCGGTTATATGTTCCTTCGCTATCTTGCTTATCAAGGAGCTTACGGTTCATCTGACGGTACGAGTGCGAAAGATACTCTCAATAATAACAAAGATAATGTTTCAATCAATGCTTTTGAAGGTGCAGACAAAATTACAAACAGCGGTTCAAATGTTACAATGATCGGCGGCGCAGGAAACGATTCAATTACATTGAGCGGTTCATCACAGACAATTCAATTTTCATCAGGCGACGGAAAAGATGTTGTAACGGGATTTGGAACGAGCGACACAATTTATATCACGGACGCAAGTATCAGCGGATCGTCTCTCAAGAAAAATAATGTCGTTCTAAAAATCGGCAAAGGCTCAATTACATTGAAGGACGCAAAAGGAAGTTTGATTAATGTTTTGGATTCAACCGGCTCTTCAACGAGGATTTACGGCAACGGAACTTTGACGATACCGGGAACATCGGAAGACGAAACGATTACGGCTTGGGCAAAAGCAGATTCAATAAATGCTTACGGCGGAAATGATACATTAATCGGAGCAAAAGGCAATGATACTTTGACAGGCGGCGACGGAAATGATATTTTCTATTATGAAAACGGTGACGGAAAAGATTTCATAACAGATTACACGAGCGGCGAAGATATTTTGAAAATTGCAAGCGGTTCTGTTTCAAAAGCGGCAACCGTCAAAAATTCTTCAGATATAACTCTCACTATCGGCAAAGGTTCTGTTCGTCTCGCTGACGGAATCGGCAAAAAAATTCATTTCATCGACGCGAACGGCAATTCATTTTATCAAACTTTCGGTACAAATTCGGTATCAATCGCGAATGGTGACGGCGATACAATTAATTATTCAATAGATTCAGTCGTTGAAACAATCGACGCATCATCTCGAACGACAGATTTAATTCTTACTGCAAATTCAAAAGCAAATTATTTAAAACTCGGCTCAAGTGAAACGGTAACGGCAGGCAAAGGAAAAGATACGATTGAATTTTTAAGCGGCTCTGCACTTTTGACTGATTACACGACAGCTCAAGATGTGATTAAGTTTAATTCGGATTATACGGTTTCGAGCAAAGACAAAGATTTTATTTTCACTACCGACGAAGGAAATTTCACGGTACAGGGAGCATATAACAAAAAAGGAGTCGCTCAAAAAATTACAGTCATTGACAAAGACGGAATAATCTCATCACAAATTTACGGCAGTCCTACTTTGACCGTTTCAAATTCCGACGGTGAAACTGTTTCAACCGAAAATAATTCTGAGGTTACAGTTATTAATGCTGCCAAACGTTCAAAATCGGTTTATCTTATCGGCAATTCAAACGACAATACAATCAAAGGCGGAACGAAAGCCGACACGATTGAAGGA
>CAJOPN010000012.1 GCA_905236285.1 uncultured Selenomonadaceae bacterium
CGCCACTACGCGCACGTTGACTGCCCCGGTCACGCTGACTATATTAAAAATATGATCACCGGCGCGGCTCAAATGGACGGCGCAATTTTGGTTGTTGCAGCGTCAGACGGTCCTATGCCTCAAACTCGTGAACATATCCTTCTTGCTCGTCAAGTCGGTGTTCCTGCAATCGTCGTTTTCCTTAACAAAGTTGATCAGGTTGACGATCCCGAACTTCTTGAACTCGTTGAAATGGAAGTTCGCGAACTTCTCAGCAGTTATGAATTCCCGGGCGATGATGTTCCTGTTATCGCAGGTTCAGCTCTTCTCGCTCTTGAAGGCAATAAAGAGCAAGAGGCAAAGATTATGGAACTTCTTGACGCTGTTGATGAGTATATTCCGACTCCGACTCGTGACACAGATAAGCCGTTCCTTATGCCTGTTGAAGACGTTTTCACAATCACAGGTCGCGGTACAGTTGCAACCGGTCGTGTTGAACGTGGCGAATTGAAACTTAATGAGCCTGTTGAAATTGTCGGACTTATGGACGAACCCAAAAAGACAGTTGCAACCGGTATCGAAATGTTCCGCAAACTTCTTGACAGCGCAGTTGCAGGCGACAATGTCGGCGTTCTCCTTCGCGGTATCGATCGTAAAGAAATTGAACGCGGTCAAGTTATTGCAAAGCCGGGTTCAATTCATCCGCATACAAAATTTAAAGCACAAGTTTACGTTTTGACGAAAGAAGAAGGCGGTCGTCATACTCCGTTTGTTGCAAATTATCGTCCGCAATTCTATTTCCGTACAACTGATGTTACCGGTGTTGTCAGCAATCTTAAAGACACCAACGGAAATACTGCTGAAATGTGTATGCCTGGTGACAACATTGAAATGGAAGTTGAACTCATCACTCCGATTGCTATTGAAAAAGGTCTCCGCTTTGCAATTCGTGAAGGCGGTCACACAGTCGGAGCAGGTCGCGTTATTGATATTGAACAGGCTTAATTAAAGCTGATTTAAATTGAAAATTAACAGTGGTCAGTAGTCTTTAAATAAAAAAAGTTGATTGCTGACCGCTGATTAATGCTGATTAAATTAAATTGCTGTGACATGACAGATGGCTCGGCAATGATCGAGGGAACTGTCACGGAGAAACGTTGAGAGCAACGACTCTTGACTGAGGAGGAAATTATTTTGCCGAAACAACAAAAAAATAAAATTCGTATTCGTCTCAAAGCATATGATCACAAATTGCTTGATCAAAGTGCAGTAAGAATAGTCGAAACGGCGAAAAAAACCGGTGCAATGGTTTCAGGTCCGATTCCGCTTCCGACTGAAAAAAATATTTATACAATTCTCCGTTCGCCGCATGTCAATAAAGATTCACGCGAACAATTCGAGATGAGAACTCACAAAAGATTGATTGATATTCTGCAGCCGACAAGCAAAACAGTTGATGCTTTGATGCGTCTTGACCTTCCTGCCGGTGTTGAAATCGAGCTCAAGGTTTAATGCGGGGAGGTGGAAACATTGGCAAAAAAATTAATTATGGGAATTAAATTGGGAATGACTCAACTTTTTGCTGAAGATGGAAAAGTTATTCCTATAACCGTTGTTCAATCCGGCGATAATGTTGTAATTCGCAATAAAAATATTGAAAGCGACGGTTATTATGCCGTTCAACTCGGTTTTGGCGAAATCAAAGAAAAACATGTTACAAAACCTATGCAGGGCGTTTTCAAAAAAGCTGAAGTTAAACCTGTAAAATTTATTCGTGAACTTCGTCTTGACGGCGAATCAGAATATAAAATCGGTGACGTTATCGGTGTCGATACTTTTGCCGACGGAGAAGTTGTTGACGTAATCGGAACTTCAAAAGGTAAAGGATTTGCAGGCGGAATTAAACGTCATAATTTTGCACGCGGACCTATGGGACACGGTTCAAAATCTCATCGTGAACCGGGTTCAACGGGTGCAATGCTTTCAGGTCCCGGCGGTCGTGTCATCAAAGGCAAAAAATTACCAGGACGCATGGGCGGAGTAAGAACTACTGTTCAACATCTCACAATCGTTAAAGTAGATAAGGACAGAAATTTGCTGTTGATTAAAGGAGCGATTCCGGGTCCGAAAAAAGGTCTCGTACTCGTTCGCAATACAGTAAAGCCTATCCGTGAAAAAATTCATCAAGAACAGAAAGCCGCAAAAGGCGTAAAAACCAAAAAGTGAGGTGAGATAATTGGCAACAGTAGAAGTTTATGATATGACTGCGGAAAAAGTCGGCAAGTTGGAACTCAGTCCTGCAATTTTTGAAGTCGAAATGAACGCAGGATTGGTGCACCAAGTCGTCGTTATGCAGCTCGCAAGCCGCAGACTCGGAACACATAAAACAAAAAATCGCAGCGAAGTAAGAGGCGGCGGACGTAAACCTTGGAGACAAAAAGGAACGGGACGTGCACGTGCAGGTTCAAGAAGATCACCGCTTTGGAGAGGCGGCGGAGTAATTTTTGGACCGAATCCGCGAGATTATTCATTCAGCATGCCTAGAAAACAAAGAAGACTTGCATTGAGATGTGTCCTTTCGGATAAGTTGAAGAGCGGCGATTTGATCGTGCTTGACAATTTAGATTTTGAAGCTCCGAAAACAAAACAAATGATAAAACTTTTGGACGATTTCAAAATTGAAAATAAAGCACTTTTCATAACCGAAGAGCCGAAGGAGAATGTTCAGCGTTCGGTAAATAACATTCAAGGTGTGAAAACTATCGGTGCATTGGGACTTAACGTCTGTGATATACTTTATCATGATAAATTAATTTTGACAAAAGATGCAGTAGCAAAAATTGAGGAGGTGTATGCCTGATGGAAGCCAGAGATATTATAATTCGTCCGCTCATTACCGAAAAAACAACAGAGCTCATGGCGGAAGGCAAATACGTTTTCAAAGTTGCGAAATCTGCCAATAAAATTGAAATTGCAAAAGCAGTAAAAGAAATTTTCAATGTCAAAGTTGAAAAAGTCAATACCGTGAACGTAAAAGGCAAAACAAAGAGAATAGGTCGCACGAGCGGCAAGCGTCCCGATTACAAAAAAGCAATCGTTAAACTTGCAGCCGGTGAAACGATCGAATTCTTCAGCGCGTAATTATTGAAAGTGAGGTGAAATAAAAATTGGGAATTAAATCATTTAAACCGTATACACCGGGCAGACGTTTTATGACGGTCTCGACATTTGAAGAAATTACAACCGATAAGCCTGAAAAATCACTTTTGAGACCGCTCAAGAAACACGGCGGACGCAATCAGCAAGGTCGTTTGACAGTTCGTCATCAAGGCGGAGGACATAAACGCCGTTACAGAATTATAGATTTCAAACGCAATAAAGACGGAATTCCGGCAAAAGTTGCAACGATTGAATACGATCCAAATCGCAGCGCAAGAATTGCACTTCTTCATTACATTGACGGCGAAAAAAGGTATATTATTGCTCCGAACGGTCTTAAAGTCGGCGACAAAATTGAATCCGGCGCAGAGGCTGACATCAAAATCGGGAACGCATTGCCGCTGAAAAATATTCCTGTCGGTACAATGATTCACAATATTGAATTAAAAATCGGCAAAGGCGGACAAATGGTAAGAAGTGCAGGAGCAGCGGCTCAGTTGATGGCGAAAGAAGGCAATTATGCACTTTTGAGAATGCCTTCAGGCGAAATCAGAAAAGTACATATAAATTGCCGTGCAACAATCGGACAAGTCGGCAATCTTGATCATGAAAATATTTCAATAGGTAAAGCCGGACGTAATCGCTGGCTCGGAATAAGACCTGCCAATCGCGGCGTAGCAATGAACCCGAATGATCATCCGCATGGCGGCGGTGAAGGTCGCAGTCCGGTCGGTCGCAAGCATCCTGTTACCAAGTGGGGTAAATGCGCAATGGGTGCAAAGACTCGCCGCAAGAAACCTTCAGATAAATTAATTGTTCGCAGACGTAAATAATTTTTTGAGGAGGTGAAAATTTTTTGGCAAGATCAGTTAAAAAAGGTCCGTTCGTGCAAGAAAAACTTCTCAAAAAAATTGAAGCATTGAACGCGTCAAATGAAAAGAAAGTCATCAGAACATGGTCGAGAGCGTCAACAATTTTGCCGGAATTTATCACGCATACAATCGCAGTACATGATGGACGCAAACATGTACCGGTTTACATCACCGAAGATATGGTAGGTCATAAACTCGGCGAATTTGCACCGACCAGAACATTTAAAGGACATGCCGGCGAAGAACGCAAAACGTCTTTGAAATAAATTTTCAAATTAAAATCAAAACTCAATAAAGCGAGGTGAAAAATATGGCAGAAGTTCAAGAGGCAAAGTCAATCGCCAAATATGTAAGAATAGCACCGCGAAAAGTTCGTATCGTGGCAAATTTGATTCGCGGCAAAAATGTTGATGAGGCATTTTCAATTCTTAGATTTACTCCGAAACGCGGCGCAGTTTTGCTTGAGAAAGTTTTGAGAAGTGCAGTTGCTAATGCAGAAAATAATTTTGATATGGACGTTGACAAGCTTTATATTTCAAGTTGTTTTGTCGATCAAGGTCCGACGCTCAAGAGAATTCAGCCGCGTTCAAGAGGACAGGCATTCAGCATTTTGAAACATACTTCACATATAACGGTAATCGTAAAAGAAAAAGAAGAATAAAAACAGATTGGAGGTAAAATTTTGGGTCAGAAAGTACATCCGCATGGCATTCGTATCGGAATAGTAAAAACATGGGATGCCAAGTGGTACGCAAGTGATAAAAAAGGCGAATATGCAAAAAATTTGCATGAAGATATAAAAATTCGCAAGGAACTTAAAAAGCAGCTTTCGGCGGCAGGTGTTCCGAAAATTGAAACTGAAAGATCAAAAAATCGTCTTAAATTGACAATTCATACTGCAAAACCGGGTATGGTAATCGGTCGCGGAGGTTCGGGAATTGAACAACTCAAGGAAAGTCTCAAAAAATTGACTGATAAAAGAGTGGATATTAATATTGCCGAAATCAGACAGCCTGATATGGATGCTCAACTCGTCGCAGAAAATATTGCGGCACAACTTGAAAGAAGAATTGCATTTCGTCGTGCGATGAAACAGGCAGTAGGTCGCACAATGAGATTGGGAGCAAAAGGAATTAAAATTGCAGTCGGCGGTCGTCTCGGCGGAGCTGAAATTGCAAGAAAAGAATTTTATCGTGAGGGAAGTATTCCTCTTCACACACTTCGCGCCGATATTGATTACGGACTCGCGGAGGCAAATACAACTTACGGCAGAATCGGAGTTAAAGTTTGGATTTTCAAAGGTGAAATTTTACCTGAAAAGAAAAATAAAGACGTTGAACCGATTCAAACTGAAGGGAGCGATTCATAATGCTGCTTCCAAAGAGAGTTAAATATCGTAAACAATTTCGCGGACGCATGAAAGGCAAGGCACATCGCGGAAATACGATTGCGCACGGTCAATACGGTCTCGTTGCACTTGAACCTGCTTGGATAACAAACAGACAGATTGAGGCAGCACGTATTGCAATGACTCGTTACATTCGTCGTGGCGGTCAAGTCTGGATTAAAATTTTCCCTGACAAGCCTGTTACTGCAAAACCTGCCGAAACTCGTATGGGATCAGGTAAAGGTTCACCGGAATATTGGGTAGCAGTCGTCAAACCGGGTCGTGTACTTTTTGAAATGGCAGGCGTAACTCGTGAAGTGGCAAAAGAGGCAATGCGTCTTGCAGGTCATAAGTTGCCGATTAAAACAAAATTCATTGAAAATGAAGGACAAGGTGACGTTTTCATTCCTGTTGTTGAAGAAAGTCTCAAAGAAATGAAACACGACATTCACATGGACAACGAACACGAAAAAGAGGTAGAAGCTGAAGCAGAGGCTAAGGCTGCAAAAGAAGGCGGTGACGCAAATGAAAGTAAATGAAATTCGTGAGATGAATTCCGAAGAACAGAAAGAAAAACTCGCGTCACTTAAAGAAGAACTTTTCAATCTTCGTTTTCAGCATGCAACAGGTCAGCTTGAAAATCCGATGCGTATTAAGGAAATAAAAAAATCAATTGCAAGAATTAAAACCGTTCAGCGTGAAAAAGAAATTGCAGCTGCAAAGGCTTAAAAATTAAAAAAATTCGTGAGGAGGTGTAAGAGTGAGCGAAGAAAAAAAACGTAATGAACGCAAAACCAGAATCGGTGTTGTCGTCAGCGATAAAATGCAAAAAACTATTGTCGTTAAAATTGAAGAACTTGAACAACACAAACTTTACAAAAAATCCGTCAAAAGGACAGTAAAATTCAAGGCGCATGATGAAAATCAAGAGGCTCATATCGGCGACAGAGTTTTGATAATGGAAACTCGTCCGTTGTCAAAGGAAAAACATTGGAGACTGGTTAAAATTCTCGAAAAAGCCAAATAAAAAATCATCTCAAAAGAGAGGGGTGAAACAAATTGATTCAACAGCAGACAAGATTGAACGTCGGCGATAATACCGGCGCAAAAGAAATAATGTGTATTCGAGTACTCGGCGGTTCATATCGTCGTTATGCAAATATCGGTGATATTATCGTTGCAACGGTTAAAACTGCAGCACCCGGCGGACAAGTCAAAAAGGGTGAAGTAGTTAAAGCGGTTGTCGTTCGCAGTAAAAAAGGTCTTCGCCGTCCCGATGGTTCATATATTCGTTTCGATGAAAATGCAGCCGTCATCATCAAAGAAGATAAAACACCGCGCGGAACTCGTATCTTCGGACCGGTAGCAAGAGAACTTCGCGAAAAAGATTTTATGAAGATAATTTCACTCGCACCGGAAGTTTTGTAAGAAAGGAGGCTTTCAAAGTTGTCACTCGTTAAACTTCATGTAAAAAAAGGCGATAACGTCGTTGTGCTCTCAGGCAAAGACAAAGGCAAGCAAGGAAAAATTATTGAAGCAATGCCGAAGAAAGGCAAAGTTATCGTAGAAGGAATAAATAAAGTCAAACGCCACACAAAACCGAGTTTGAAAGCTCCTCAAGGCGGAATTTTGACGAAAGAAGCACCGCTCAATGTTTGCAAAGTAATGCTAGTATGTCCGGCTTGCAATAAACCGACGCGAATTGCTCACAAACAAGTCAACGGAAAAAATGCTCGTGCCTGCAAAAAATGCGGCGAAGTAATTGATCAAACAGATTAATTTAAAAAGAGAGGAGGTTAAAAAAAGTTGAACAGATTGAAAGAAAAATATCAAAATGAAGTTATTCCTGCACTCAGAGAAAAGTTTTCATATAAAAATATCATGCAAGTGCCGAAACTTGAAAAAATTGTCATCAATATGGCAGTAGGCGATTCAGTTGGAAATCCGAAGGCACTTGAGGCGGCGATGGCAGATTTGACGCTCATAGCCGGACAGAAACCGATTGTAACCAGAGCAAAAAAATCTTTGGCGGCGTGGAAACTTCGTCAGGGAATGGCGATCGGTTGCAAGGTTACACTTCGCAGTACTCGCATGTATGAATTTCTTGATAAATTTATGAATGTTGCACTTCCTCGCGTTCGTGACTTCAGAGGAGTCAGTAATAAATCTTTCGACGGTCGCGGAAATTATGCGGTCGGACTTAAAGAACAATTAATTTTCCCTGAGATAGATTACGATAAAATTGATAAGATTCGCGGAATGGACATTGTAATTGTCACTACTGCTAACACCGATGAAGAGGCTCGTGAATTTCTTTCATTGATGGGAATGCCGTTTGAAGTCAATAAGTGAGGTGATTACTAAAAATGGCGAAAAAGGCTTTAATTGAAAAATGGAGCAAAGAACCCAAATTCTCAACCAGACGTTATAATCGTTGTAAAATTTGCGGAAGACCGCACGGTTATATCAGAAAATTTGACATGTGCCGAATCTGTTTCCGTGAACAGAGCTACGCAGGCGCAATCCCGGGAGTAACAAAAGCAAGTTGGTAACAAAAAGAAAGGAGGATATCGTTTGCTATGGCAATGACTGATCCTATCGCAGATATGTTGACACGCATTCGCAATGCAAATTCGGTTTATCACGAAAAAGTGAAAATCCCCGGTTCAAAGATTAAAATTGCGATCGCGGAAGTTTTGAAACAAGAAGGTTTCATTAAAGATTATACTTTCACGGAAGACAATAAGCAGGGAATTTTGACAGTATTCCTTAAATATGGTCTTGAACGTGAAAAGGTTATTACAGGCATTAGGCGCATCTCAAGACCGGGTTTGAGGCAGTATTCAAAATTAAAGGAACTGCCCAGAGTACTCGGAGGACTCGGAATCGCGATAATTTCGACATCAAAAGGAATTATGAGCGACAAACAGGCAAGAAAAATCGGACTTGGCGGAGAAGTTATCGCTTACGTCTGGTAAAAATTTTCAGTTGGAGGTGCAAAAATGTCAAGAATTGGAAGAGCACCGATTGAAATACCTGCCGGCGTAACCGTAAAAGTCGGCGATGACAATTTGGTGCAAGTAAAGGGTCCGAAAGGCGAATTGTCCCGAAAGATCCGTCCGGAAATGAAAATAACCGTTGAAGGTAACGTCCTTACGGTGACGAGACCTTCCGATATAAAAGAACATAGAAGTTTGCACGGACTTTCACGAACTCTCATTAACAATATGGTAGTCGGAGTAACAACCGGCTTTTCAAAAAATCTTGAGATCAACGGCGTAGGTTATCGTGCAGCAAAGCAGGGAAAAAATCTTAATCTTTCACTCGGCTTTTCACATCCCGTTATTGTTGAGCCGCCTGCAGGAGTAGAATTTGATGTTCCGTCGGCAACTTCAATCGTCGTTAAAGGAATTGATAAAGAAGTTGTTGGAGCAATTGCGGCAAAAATCAGAGGTTATCGCGAGCCTGAACCTTACAAAGGCAAAGGTATTAAATACGCCGGTGAACATATTCGTCGCAAAGAAGGTAAGGCAGGCGCGAAAGGTAAGAAATAATTTTTAAAATTCTTTCTTTACAAATGAAATGAAAGGAGTGAAATCGTTGATTCAAAAAATTGACAAAAACAAAACACGTCAAAAGCGTCATTTGAGATTGCGCAATAAAGTTCGTGGAACGGCTGAACGTCCCCGTTTGAATGTATTTCGTAGTCTTGCACATATTTATGCGCAGGTAATCGACGATGAAAAAGGCATTACACTTGCAGCGGCAAGTTCAAAAGATAAAAATTTTGAAGGCAAAGGCGGAAATATTGCGGCGGCAAAATTGGTCGGAACAGCAATAGCCAAAAAAGCAATCGAAAAAGGAATCACGACAGTAGTATTTGATCGCGGCGGTTATATTTATCACGGTCGCGTTGCGGCACTTGCAGAGGCTGCTCGTGAGGCGGGACTTAAATTTTAAAAAAGGAAGAGGTGAAAAAAATTGCCAAGAGACAACAGAGATAACAGAGACAGAGACAATCGAAATGAAAATAATGAAACTCCCGAATTTGAAGAAAAAGTTGTTTATATAAATCGTGTTGCAAAAGTCGTTAAAGGCGGACGCAGATTTTCTTTCAGCGCATTGGTAGTAGTCGGCAACAAAAACGGCAAAGTCGGCGTAGGACTCGGAAAAGCGGCTGAAGTTCCCGAAGCGATTCGAAAAGGCGTTGACGATGCAAAGAAAAATTTGATTGAAGTTGCATTGAAAGAGCGTTCAATTCCGCATGGCGTGATTGGAATTTTCGGAGCGGGAAGAGTTATGCTCAGACCTGCCTCAAAAGGTACAGGCGTTATTGCAGGCGGTCCGGCTCGTGCAGTCCTTGAACTCGCAGGAGTACATGACATTCTTACAAAATCGCTCGGTTCTTCAAATCCAAATAATATGGTTCGTGCAACTCTTGAAGGTTTGAAGCAATTAAAACGTGCTGAAGCAGTCGCGGAGCTTCGCGGCAAAACCATTAAGGAACTTTTTAACTGAGGAGGAGATTGAAATGGCAAAACTTAAAGTCATACTCAAAAGAAGCCTGATCGGTCGTCCTGAAACTCAGCGCAGAACAGTTCGTTCGCTCGGACTCAGAAAAATCAATTCAAGTTCAGTGCTGCCGGATGATCCGACAATTCGCGGACAAATAAAAAAAGTTCAACATCTCGTACAAGTAGAAGAAGTTGCAGAGTAAGAGGAGGTTAAATTATGAAATTACATGAATTGAAACCTGCCGAAGGCTCTCGCAAAATTCGCAATCGTGTAGGTCGAGGAATCGGCAGCGGCAACGGCAAAACTTCAGGTCGCGGTCACAAAGGTCAAAAGGCAAGGAGCGGCGGCGGAGTTCGTCCGGGATTTGAAGGCGGTCAAATGCCTATTTATCGTCGTCTTCCAAAACGCGGTTTCAAAAACATTTGGGCTAAAAAGTATGCTGAAGTAAATGTTGAAACTCTCGAAAAGAAATTTGAGAACGGCGAAACTGTAGATCCTGTTGCACTCGTTGAACGCGGCGTTTTGAAAAATGTTTGGGACGGCGTGAGAATTCTCGGCAACGGAGAATTGACAAAAAAATTAAATGTTGTTGCAAACGGAATTACAAAATCGGCGGCTGAAAAAATTAAATCTGCCGGCGGAACAGTCGAAATTATCACGAAAAAAACTTCAGACGATGAAAAATCAGATGAAAATAATTCTGAGGTGAAATAAGTGCTGTCGGCTCTTTCAAATATCGTAAAGATTCCCGAATTGAGACAGCGCATAATATTTACGTTAATTATGTTCGCCATTTTCAGAATGGGAACACATATTCCTGTACCCGGAGTTGATCCGACGGCGATTGAGCAGTTATTTAACAACGGCAGCTTGTTCGGACTGTTGGATCTTTTCTCCGGCGGTGCTTTCAGTAAATTCTCTATCTTTGCGATGAGCATTACTCCATATATCAACGCCGCAATTATTATGCAGCTGCTGACGGTTGTTGTTCCGACGCTTGAGCAATGGTCGAAGGAAGGCGCGGAAGGGCATAAAAAGACGACGAAAATCACGCGAAGGCTTACGGTTGTCCTCGCCTTTTTTCAAGCTGTCGGCATGTCGATCGGATTGAAACAGGCAATTTTAAATCCGAATCCCGTAAACATTTTAATTATTGCAATCACTTTGACGGCAGGTACAACGCTTTTAATGTGGATTGGTGAACAAATTACGGCTCAAGGAATCGGCAACGGAATTTCATTAATAATTTTCGCAGGTATCGTTGCGGCATTGCCTAAAAATATCGGAATGATTTATCAATACATTCAGGCAGGAACGATAAATTATTTCAGCGTTTTGCTTTTTGCGATAATTGCGATTGCGATGATTGTTTTCGTAATTTATATTGAGGCTGCATTCAGAAGAGTTCCCGTTTCGTATGCAAAAAGAGTTGTCGGAGCAAGAGCTTACGGCGGTCATTCAAGTCATATTCCTTTGAAAGTCAATCAAGCCGGAGTTATTCCGATAATTTTTGCCTCGTCGGTTTTGATGTTTCCGATTACGATCATTCAATTTGTTGATTTGCCTTGGGCTAAGACTGCGGCGACTTATCTTCAATGGGGTACACCGCTGCAAACATCAATTTACGTCGTGCTGATAATTTTTTTTACTTACTTTTATACGGCGGTTACTGTCAAAATTCCCGATATGGCTGACAATCTCAAAAAATACGGCGGATTTATTCCGGGAATAAGACCCGGTCAACCAACGGCAGATTATATTGATTACGTGTTGACTCGGATTACTTTGGCAGGCTCTGTTTTTTTGGCTTTCATTGCCGTCCTGCCTAATTTAATTGCGGGAGCTACTCATATTCAAGGCGTTTATTTCGGAGGTACGGCACTTTTAATTGTTGTGAGTGTTGCTCTTCATACTATGAAACAAATTGAAGCAATGGTCGTTATGCGACACTATGAAGGCTTTATGAAATAAATCGGAGGTATTTTAAATGCAACTTTTATTGATGGGTCCTCCCGGTGCCGGAAAAGGTACGCAGGCGGCTGAACTTGTGAAAAAATTTAATATTCCTCATATCTCAACCGGTGACATGTTCCGTGCGGCTGTCAAAGAAGGTACTGAGCTCGGCAAAAAAGCTAAAGCTGTCATGGATGCAGGCGGACTTGTTCCCGATGAAATTACAATCGGAATCGTCAAGGAACGTCTCGCAAAAAATGATTGCAAAAAAGGTTTTATTCTCGATGGTTTTCCTCGCACGGTTGAACAGGCTGACGCTCTCAAAAAAATTCTTGATGGTCTCGGCATGAATTTAACCCGCGTTTTAAATATTCATGTTCCTTCCGAAGATTTGGTTGAACGCGCTACGGGTCGTAGAATTTGCAAAAATTGCGGCGCGACTTATCACATTAAATTTAATCCGACTAATAAAGACGGAGTTTGTGACAACTGCGGCGGCGAACTTTATCAGCGCAAAGACGACAACGAATCGACAATGAAAAATCGTCTGTCGAATTATGAACAGTCTACCAAACCGCTGATTGATTATTATAAAAATGCAAATCTTTATACCGAAATTGACGGCAGACAGCCGATCGAAAAAGTCACTAACGATCTCGTCAACGTCTTGTCGTGAATAATTTAAAGTGAGGGACCAAAATGTCAAAGCAAGACGTAATTGAAGTTGAAGGTAAAGTTCTTGAGGCTCTTCCCAATGCAATGTTTCAAGTACAACTCGAAAACGGTCATACAATTTTGGCTCATGTATCGGGGAAAATCAGAATGAATTTCATCAGAATTTTACCGGGAGACAAGGTAACGGTTGAGCTTACTCCTTACGATCTTTCAAGAGGTCGTATTACTTATCGTTTCAAATAATTTTGTCGACAATTTATTGACAATATAAATAATTTATGCTACACTCAAAAAATCTTTAGGAAAGGTGGGTAAATTATGAAGGTAAGACCATCTGTCAAAAAGATGTGTGAAAAGTGCAAGATTATCAAACGCAAAGGTCGCGTTATGGTCATTTGCGAAAATCCAAAACACAAACAGCGTCAAGGTTAATTTTTTTTGTAAAAGGAGGTGTAAATCATGGCACGTATTGCCGGTGTAGATTTGCCACGTGATAAAAGAATTGAATATGCTTTAACTTATATTTTCGGAATCGGACTTAAAACGTCTCAAAAACTTCTCGGAATTACCGGAATTAATCCCGACACGAGAACAAGAGACCTCACGGAAGATGATGTCGTAAAACTTCGTGATGCTATTGAGCATAATGTTGTAGTCGAAGGTGATCTTCGTCGCGACATTCAAATGGACATTAAGCGACTCGTTGATATCGGTTGCTATCGCGGTCGCCGCCATCGTCTCGGTCTTCCTGTTCGCGGACAAAATACAAAAAATAATGCTCGCACTCGTAAAGGTCCGAAGAAACTCGTTCAAGGCAAGAAGAAAGAAAAATAATTCGTAAAAATTAATTGCGAATAATTTGAAAGGAGCGAATAAGGTGGCAGCTAAGAAAACGGTTCGCACCAAAAAGAAAGTACGTAAGAATATAGAATACGGCGTGGCTCATATCAGTTCCACGTTTAATAATACGATAGTTACGCTCACGGACAAGAGCGGAAATGCACTCTCATGGGCAAGCGCAGGCGGTCTCGGCTTTCGCGGTTCAAGAAAAAGCACTCCGTTTGCGGCACAAATGGCAGCGGAAGTTGCAGCAAAGGCAGCGATGGAGCACGGGCTCAAACAAGTTGAAGTTTATGTAAAAGGTCCGGGCGCAGGTCGTGAGGCGGCAATTCGTTCATTGCAGGCAACAGGTCTTGAAGTCAACATGATTAAAGACGTTACGCCTATTCCTCATAACGGATGCCGTCCGCCAAAACGCAGAAGAGTTTAATGGAGGTGCAAAAATTTGGCTATTGACAGAGTTCCCGATTTAAAACGTTGCCGTGCACTCGGAATTGAGCCGGCAGTTATAGGTCGTTCAAAACAATCTAAGCGTCAACCTCGCCGCACTAATCGTAAAGTCAGCGAATACGGTTTACAACTCAGAGAAAAGCAAAAAGCAAAATTTATTTACGGAGTTCTTGAAAGACAATTCCGCAATTATTATGAAAAAGCAAAAAATATGCAAGGCGTTACAGGTGAAAATCTTTTGAAGCTTCTTGAACGCCGCATTGATAATGTTGTTTTCCGTCTCGGTCTCGCAAATACCAGAAAGCAGGCTCGTCAAGTCGTCCGTCACGGTCATATCACAGTCAACGGCAAACGTCTTGATATTCCGTCAGCACTTGTCGAAGTCGGCGATGTCATTGCTGTTTGTGAAAAAAGTCAGTCAAACGCATTTTTTAAAGCATTGAAAGAAACAAACAACGCTCTTTCTGCTCCTGCTTGGCTTGAGGCTGATCAAGAAAATCTCAAAGGCAATGTTGTTCGTTTTCCGAGTCGCGATGAAATTGATGTTCCCGTCAATGAACAGTCAATCATAGAATTGTACTCCAGATAATCTCTAAGCCGTTATATTTTCATTAAATGCGGCAGGAGGGTATATTTGGATGATAGATATTGAAAAACCAAAAATTGAATTGGCAGAAGTCAGTGAAGACGGACGCTACGGAAAATTTATTTGTGAACCGCTTGAAAGAGGTTACGGCACGACGATAGGCAACGGCTTGCGTCGAATGCTGCTTTCCTCTCTCGAAGGTGCGGCAGTAACGTCAATAAGAATTGAAGGTGTACTTCACGAATTTACTACCATAACAGGTGTAAGAGATGACGTTACAAATATTGTTCTCAATATCAAGCAGCTTTGTTTGAAAATGGATTCCGAAGAACCGCGAATGATTCATATCGACGTTGAAGGCGAACACGAAGTAACAGGTGCCGATGTCATTTGCGATCCCGATATTGAAGTACTCAATAAAGATTTACATATTGCCACGCTTAACGAATCAGGCAAATTAAAAATTGAAATGAAAGTTGAACGCGGTCGCGGCTACGTTCCGGCTGAAAAAAACAAAATGCCTGATGATGTAATCGGCACTATTCCGATTGATTCAATTTTCTCTCCGGTTGAACGTGTCAAATATGAAGTTATGGATACTCGTGTCGGCAACGTCATGGACTATGATAAATTAATTTTGGAAGTCTGGACGAACGGAGCTCTCAAACCGGAAGATGCAGTTTCAAAAGCCGCCAAAATTCTTAACGATCATTTAAAATTGTTTCAGAATATGGACGGTTTGGCTGACGATATTGAAATTGATGAAGATTCCACTTTCGTTGAAGAACCTGTTGACGAAAAAAGCAAAGTTCTTGATACAACCATTGAAGATATGGATCTGTCCGTACGTTCATTTAATTGTCTCAAGCGTGCCGGTATCAATACCATTGCAGATTTGGTCGTAAAATCCGAAGATGATATGATGAAAGTTCGCAATCTCGGCAGAAAATCGCTTGATGAAGTTAAAAAGAAACTTGAAGAATTTGGTGTCGGTTTAAAATCGATTGATGAAATTTAATTTTCTCAATGAAAGCAGGTGAAAATTATGAGTTACAGAAGACTCGGCAGAAATTCGGGTGCAAGACAGGCTCTCTTTAAATCTCTTCTTGTCGCACTCTTTAAATATGAAAAAATTGAAACGACTGAGGCTAAGGCTAAGGAACTTCGCAAATTCGCCGAAAAAATAATCACTCTCGCAAAACGCGGAGATCTCGCCTCAAGACGTATTGCTATCGCAAGAATGCAAGATGTTGATGTCGTTCATAAAGTTTTTGAAGAAATGCCTGAACGTTACAAGGATCGCAACGGCGGTTACACAAGAATTGTAAAACTTAGTCCTCGTCGCGGCGATGCTGCTCCTATGGTTTTGTTTGAACTTGTTTAATTTAATATAAAAAATGCCTTCGACCTTGTCAATTTGGTTGAAGGTTTTATTTTTTTATTGCTTGACGCTTTTGATTGCAAAGTATATAATCAGTTATTATTCAAAATTGGAGGTTGAAAATTATGAAAGTAATATTGCAGCAAGATGTTAAAAAATTGGGTGCAAAAGGTGACGTTGTTGAAGTTTCCGACGGTTACGGCAGAAATTTTCTTTTGCCGAAAAAATTGGCTGTAATCGCAAATGCCGAAAATTTGAATCTCGCCAAAGATCAGGCTCAGACGAAGGCACGCCGTAAAGCTCAAGAGGCTGACGAGGCTCAATTATTAAAGGTTCAACTCGAAAAACTTTCTTTGAAAATTCCCGTTAAAGTCGGTGAAGGCGGAAAACTTTTCGGATCGGTCGGCGGTGCTGATGTTTCCAAAGTTCTCAAATCAAAACATGATATTGACATTGATAAGCGCAAAATTTCTTTCACGGAAGAAGTTACTTCGCCGGGTCCTTACACCGTAATCGTTAAACTTTATCAAAATGTTTCGTGCAAAATGAATGTCGATATTGTCGGCGAATGATTTTATTTTCGCAAAATGTACTTCAAAACCAGATAACCGACTTCATAAAGCAAAATCATCGGCAGAGCAATCATTGACTGCGTGAAAATATCCGGTGTCGGCGTGATTATCGCTCCTATCACGAAGGAGAGAAATATCACGATTCGCCGGTATTTTTTTAACCATTCCGAAGTCAAAATTCCGATTTTTCCGAGTACGATTATTATCAGCGGCAATTCAAAAATAAATCCGAATGGCAGCATAAACATCACGACGAAATCAAAATAATTTCCAAATGAGAACATTGCCTGAAGATTTTCATCGCCGAATCCTATAAAAAATTTCAGAGCAACAGGCAAAACCAGGAAAAATGAAAATGCAAGTCCGACGAAAAAAAGAATCACGGACGAAGGGACGAGTATTCCCAAAATCAAGCGTTCGGCGGCAGTAAGTGCAGGCAGGAAAAATCTCCACGCATGATAAAAAATTATCGGCAATGCAATTAAAAATCCTGCCGCTATATCAATTTTTATGTAAGTGAAAAACGCCTCACCGGGTTTCATGTAATATAATTTTCCGACATTCAGCGTTAAATATTTCATTATCTCGTCAAGAAAAAAATAAGAAATACAACTTCCGACCGCAATCGCAAGCAAACTTTTTATAAGACGTGAGCGCAATTCTTCAAGATGTTCCGTCAATGACATTGTGCCATCATCAGTCGTTTCATTTGATTCAGCTGCCGAATTATTTTCCGTCGTTGAATCTTTTTCAGTCGTCAAATTATTTTCCGTCGATGAATTTTTTTCTTCGGAATTCATTTCTTTTCAGCATCTGCCGATGCAAGTTGTTTTTGTTCCGGCGGATCTTCTCTGTTTGCTGATTTAAATTCTTTGATACTTTGTCCGAGTGCTTTACCTACTCCGGGCAATTTTCCGGGTCCGAAAATTACCAATCCAATTACCAAAATTAAAACAAGTTCAGGAACTCCCAAACCAAACATTTCAATCGCCTCTTTCAA
Organism: uncultured Selenomonadaceae bacterium; assembly: GCA_905236285.1. Taxonomy (GTDB): domain Bacteria; phylum Bacillota; class Negativicutes; order Selenomonadales; family Selenomonadaceae; genus Quinella. Next base: position 17,370 of record CAJOPN010000012.1, read on the forward strand.
AAAATTTTTTACATTGTAGCATATTATTTTTTCTTTTGCAATATTCTTTGTTGACTTTTAAGCGCGTTTGCTGTACACTAATCGAAAACTTAATAAAGGTGGTAATTACATGGCTGTTTCACTCAGAAAAGGTCAGAAGGTTGAACTCACAAAGGGCAATCCGAATCTTAAAAAAGTTTTGATCGGACTCGGCTGGGATACAAACAAATATGACGGCGGTTATGCTTTCGACCTTGATGCTGCTGCTTTCCTTCTCGGTGCAAACGGTAAAGTCACCGACGATTCGGATTTTGTTTTTTATAATCAATTAAAACATCCGTCAGGCGCAGTTGAACACATGGGAGACAATATCACCGGCGAAGGTGAAGGCGATGACGAAGAAATTAAAGTTGATCTTTCAAAAGTTCCCGCTAACATTGAAAAAATTGATTTCACCGTCACGATTTACGAGGCAGTTCAACGCAAACAATCTTTCGGTCAAGTTGAAAATGCTTATATTCGCGTCGTCGATGAAGTCACAGGTACTGAATTGATTCGTTATGATTTGGGAGAAGATTTTTCGATTGAAACGGCTGTCGTAGTCGGCGAACTTTATCGACATGGTTCGGATTGGAAATTTAACGCTATCGGATCGGGATTTGAAGGCGGTCTTGCATCTCTCGGCAAAAATTATGGCGTTAATGTGTAAAAGTCCTTGACATAACGCCGTTTTTCTGCTATATTCTCTTTGGTCTTGATTTGGTGCTTTTCGTCGGAGGTGTTTTTTATGGATATGTCTGTTGCTGCTCTTTCAGTCGCTCAACATCAAGCTGAGGCTTGGCAGGAAATCGGTCTTAAAATGCTTGACAAGGCGATGGATACCGACGTTGAAATGGTTGAGGAGGCTCTTCAAATGAGTTCGCTTGATCCGAATGTCGGTCAAAATATCGATATTTCAGTTTAATTTCTTTTAATAATTTTTAATTCGGAGGTAATTTTTTATTATGACTCGTACTGAATTGGTTGCTAATGTTGCTGAGAAAGCCGGTATCACAAAAAAACAGGCTGATCTCGTTCTCAATGCTTTTTTTGAGACAGTTCAACAAGCTCTCGTAGAAGGAGACAAAGTTCAAGTTATCGGTTTCGGTACTTTTGAAATTCGTGAACGTGCTGCTCGCAAAGGTCGTAATCCTCAGAGCGGTGAAGAAATCGACATTCCGGCTTCTAAACTTCCTTCTTTCAAAGCCGGTAAAGCTCTTAAAGAGGCTGTTAATCCAAAAAAGTAATTTGAAATCAAAAATTAAAAAATCAAAAATGCAATTCGTTAAGCGGATTGTATTTTTTTATAATTTTAAGATTGACAAAAAGAAATTTTTTGCTAAAATAAAAATGACAAAACGCCATGCTCAAACATGACGTTTCGGGTATCGTGTGACAAGCGGTTTACCTCTTTTTATTGGCGAATTTTTAATTAATTAAAAGCTCTTTGCCGTCTAAGTTTGGGAGGCTTAGGCGGCTTTTTCGCTCAGGAGCAGAAGTATTATTAAGATCGTAACGATCAAAACAAAAATCTTACTCATGGCTTTCACCTCATTTCTGAGGTTTGATTAACCGCCTGCCGCTTTCACGACATCGAAAAAATTATATCATTCTGAAAATAATCTGTCAAGTTGGACGGATTTTATTTTTTTGTATCGAATACAAATATAAAAATTGTAGACAAAGATAGTTTTATGTTGTAAAATATTGCTTGATAAGCCTATGATGTACGAATGAG
>CAJOPN010000013.1 GCA_905236285.1 uncultured Selenomonadaceae bacterium
AGAGATGTTATAAATAAAGGAGTAACGGAAGAAAATTTATTGACTGCATGCGCCGCCGCTTTCAAAAAAGGCTGGAAGGCAGTCAAATTATATTTTATGATGGGATTGCCGACTGAAACTGATGAAGACATAATCGGGATTGCGGAACTTGCAAAAAAAGTTGTCGATTTGTATGTTGAAATTAATGGCAAACGCGGCGTTAAAGTTACGGTAAGCGTTTCCTGTTTTGTTCCAAAACCTTTTACGCCATTTCAATGGTTTGCACAAATTCCGATTGAAGAATTTGAACGCCGTCAACAGCTTTTGAAAAATAATATTCGTGACAGAGCAATAGTATTGAATTATCACAATGCAAAACTTTCCTGGCTTGAAGGAGTAATTGCACGCGGCGATCGTCGATTGTCCGACGTGATTTATATTGCGTGGAAAGACGGCGCAAAATTTGACGGCTGGTCGGATTTATTTAAATTTGAAGTTTGGCAGAAGGCTTTTGAAAAATGCGAAATTGATCCGAAAAATTATAATGAATGCGAAAGAAATTTTTATGAACCTCTGGCTTGGGATCATACTTCACCCGGAGTAAGAAAAAATTTTTTGATTGATGAATGGAACAAGGCGATTGAAGAAAAATTAACTCCCGATTGTCGCCGGAGTCAATGCACGGGCTGCGGAATATGCATTAAACTCGGCGCAAATGTCATTGATTACATTGATTCACAAAAAAAATTATCTCAACAAAAAATTTCAGGCAATAAAATTTTAAATATCGAATTAACAAAATATCGTGCACAAATTCGCAAAGGACAAGAAATTTCAATGTTAAGTCATCTGGATTACGTCGATTTATATTCTCGTGCACTTTTAAGATCAAAATTGCCGATTGCATACAGCGAAGGATTTAATCCGCATATAAAAATGTCATTTGCAACGGCTCTGGCAGTCGGAGTAACAAGCGATGCAGAATATTTTGATTTTCAACTTAAACAAAATTTATCTGTTGATGAAGTTTTTAAAAAATTAAATGAGCAGTTACCAAAAGGTGCTGAAGTAATCCGATTGAAAAAATTTTCTTCCAAAGAAGGCAAAGTAACAAAATTAATGGCGGCAGTCGATTTGTCGAGTTACGAAATTATTTTGCCGTATGAAGAAAATTTTGACGGCGCGATAAAAATAATTGATGAATTTAATCAAACGAAAGAAATAATTTACAAAAGAATAACGCCGAAAAAAATACGCGAAATTGAAATCAAACAATATATTGATTCACCTGTCAAAATAAATCTTTTGCAAAATAAAAAAATAAAATTGAATGTCGATATAAAAATAACATTGAACGGTAGCATAAAACCGAGTGAAATAATTCATATCCTGCACGAAAAATTTAATTTAAAAATAAATGAGGAAAGCGCGAAAATTCACAGAACGAAATTGACGAGTCACGGAAAAAATTTACTTGACATAAATTGAAAAGGAGGGTTAAAAAATGAACGTCAAAACCGTCAAAGGAAAAATTTTATTGCTTGTATTGCCGGTAGTCGTTGCAGGATTATTTATTCTTTCATTCGTAATTTTTAAATACACGGGAACAGAATTTGAAGAACAAATAATAACAAGCAGTTTGCAAAATACGCATGAAGTCAGCGAAGGATTAAATGCGTGGCTTAATACAAGAATGCTTGAAACACAGACGGCAGCATCGAATGTAGCGGCGAAATCAATGAATATTGAAATGCTGAATCAAAATAATATTTACAGGTTGGAATTAATGGACAAAAATTATCCCGGAGTATATGACAGCGTGAGTTGGGCAGCAATGGACGGCAGCGGAGATACTCACGGCTATACTCACGGCGGATATAAATTAATGCACAATGCCGATAAAGCATGGTACAAAAGAATGATGAGCGGCAATGAAGAATCATTTATGACAAGTCCCGTTATATCTCAAGCAACAGGAAAAATAATCGTCAATTCAATTTCAATTATAAAAAATTCTGAAGGAAAATTTACGGCAGGAATACTTGCGGCAATTTATGTTCAATCGGTCGTTGATAAAGTCGAATCTTTAAAATTCGGAGAAAAAGGTTACAGCCTGTTAATTTCAAAAGAAGGAACTTATATAGTAAATCCTGATCAAGAATCCATTATGAAGAAAAAAATTTCGGAGGACGGCGACGCGCAAATTGTAGAACTTGGAAAATTAATGTTGTCGGGACAGGAAGGAGTTTATAATTTTACAAATTCCGAAGGCGAAGATTTAATTGCATTTTATAATCCGATAGAATCAACAGGCTGGGGAATGGCAACGATAGCATACAGAGATGAATTGCTTGAACCTGTCAAAAATACAATGAAAATAATGACGGCATTATCATTTTTAATGTTGATTTTAATTTCGGCAGGAATAATAGTAACAGTCAATAAAGTAATGAAACCGCTGAATGTGATGATGAATGAAGTACATGAATTGTCTGAAGGAGATTTCAGAAACAGAGAAACGAAAATAAATACAGATGATGAATTGGGAATATTGGCAAAGGCATTGCGAGAAATGAGACAAAGAGTATCGCGAGTGATGAAATCGGTCAGCGAGAATGCACAAAATTTATTGTCATCGGCAGAAGAATTAAATTCAACGACGGATCAATCGGCACTTGCAGCGAATCAGGTAGCGCAGTCAATCGTAAAAGTTGCAGAAGGAACAAATCGACAACTTGATGCGGTAAATTCAACTTCAGAGGCAATAAACAATTTGAACGAGACGATAAAAAATATCGCGACGGATGCAGACAATGCTGCAGAACAGAGTAAATCCGCATCTGACGTTGCTCGTGAAGGCGGAAAAACTTTGGAGGAGGCAATAGCACAAATAAAAAGCATTGAAGAAAGTTCAAAGAAAACTACTGAGGCAGTAGCGAAATTGGGAGAAAGTTCAAAAGAAATCGGGCAGATAGTCGGAACGATAACGGGAATAGCGGAGCAGACAAATTTATTGGCGTTAAATGCGGCAATCGAGGCGGCAAGAGCAGGAGAAGCAGGAAAAGGTTTTGCAGTCGTCGCAGATGAAGTAAGAAAACTTGCAGAATCATCAAGAGAAGCGGCGCAAAAAATTTCCGATTTGATTCAAGTATCGCAGGAAGACACCGAACAGGCAATTGAAGATATGAAACGTGGAAGTGAAGAGGTACACATCGGCACGGAAAATATAATTTCAATGGGAGACGCATTGAGAAAAATAATTGCGATCGTCGAGCAGGTATCGGAACAAGTTCAAGACATTTCAAAATCAATTCGATCAATGGCTCAAAACGGAGAGCAAATTGTCAGCAACATTAAAAGCATAGAGCAAAGTTCAAAAAGTTCAGCCGAAGAATCCGAAACAGTTAGTGCCGCAACTCAAGAGCAAACCGCTTCGGTTCACGAAATTGCAAATGCCGCGACAAATCTTGCTGAAATGGCAACGGGATTACAAAAGGAAGTTCAAAAATTTAAAGTTTAGGAGAGTGTGAAAAAATTGTTTGAAAATAATTCAATGTTTGAAACTGATTATAACTATAATGAGGCAAAAATTATAATTTTCGGTGCGCCGTTTGATTCAACGACTTCTTTTCGTCCGGGAACTCGATTTGCCTCAAAAACAATGCGTTCAGAATCTTACGGCTTGGAATATTATTCACCTGCACAGGATTTTGATTTAATTGATGTTCCCTTTTTCGATGCCGGTGATTTGATTCTTCCTCTCGGTGATTCGAAAAAGACACTTAATATTATTGAAGATTATGTTTCGCAGGTTATGGCAGATGAAAAATTTCCGTTGATGATAGGCGGAGAACATTTATTGACACTTGCACCTGTCAGTGTCGCTCAGAAAAAATACGGAGATATTGCGCTGATACATTTTGATGCTCATGCAGATTTGCGCGATGAATATTTAGGCGTTAAACTTTCTCATGCTTCAGTAGTTCGCCGAATTTCTGAAGTTTTAAATTCCGATTCAATTTTTCAATTTGGAATACGCAGCGGCGACAAAAAAGAATTTGAATTCGCAAAAGAAAATACACACTTACAAAAATTTAATTTCGATGGATTGGACGACGTTATAAAAAAAATAAAAGATCGTCACGTTTATTTTACGCTTGATCTTGATGTTTTGGATCCGTCAATTTTTCCCGGTACAGGTACTCCCGAACCTTGCGGCGTAAATTTTTTGGATTTGATGAACGCCTCATTTAAAATTTTTGATAACTGCAATGTAGTCGGTTTCGATATGATGGAACTTTCTCCGCCTTATGATCCGAGCGGAATTTCAACGGCAGTTGCATTAAAATTGCTGAGAGAATTTTTAATTCGCATTAACAAAAAATTTATCTCTGAAAAATCTTTTTAAATCAAAACGAAATATTGTTCCTCTCAATTGTTTGTCATTGTTACCGCTTTTCTTTTCATTATGTAATTCCATATCGTTACTATTGCTGTTGCGCCGATTTTTGCAATCATATAATGAATTTTTAACAAATCAACGAAAAAATACATGCAAATTTGATTTAATCCGAGTCCGACTACACTTGAACCGATGAATATTATTGCCTGTCTCGTCGTTTGACTGCCTGCTCCTTTGAATACATACTTCACGCACAAATAATAATTAAAAATTACGCTGACTGTAAACGAAATTGCCGAAGAATAAAGATAATGCACATCAAAAAATTCAACAAGAATAAAAAGCAGTCCATAATCGACAATAAAAGAAATTCCGCCGACAATTAAAAATCTTATTATTTCCAAAAATCTTTCGTGTTTCATTTTTATTTGTTAATTTTTTTCCATGCTTCAATTCCTTTTTGATTAGGAATTACAGATACATCAAATTTCGGCTCTTCTATGCCGTTATTTTTTTGCTTAACATAATCTTCAAGCGCGATGAATGAAAATTTTCCAAGCCGTGCGATTGCATAAAGATTCGTCAAACATAAAAATCCCATGAACAAATCTGCACTATCCCAGACAAATGAAAGTTCGGCATTACTTCCGAATATTACCATCAAAATGACAAGCACTCTGAAAATTATCAGCGCATTTTTCGCAATTTTACTTGGAGCTTTTCCGCTTTCATCTCCTTCAAAAAATGCAATATTTATTTCGCCGTAATAATAATTTCCAACAATTGAACTGAATGCAAACATGAAAACAATTACCGATAAAGCATTCGGTGCAAAATTTCCGAATACACTTCCGAGCGATTTTTGTGCAAGTGCAATTCCCGTTAATTCTCCGCCGATTGAATATTGTTCCGTCAGCAAAATTATAAAAGCTGTCGCGGTACAAACAAACCATGTATCAACGTAAACACCGAAAGATTGAATCAAACCTTGACGTGCAGGATGATTTCCGCTCGCAGTCGCCGCAGCATTAGGTACAGAACCTTCGCCGGCTTCGTTTGAAAATAATCCGCGTCGAACTCCCGTCATAAATACTGCGCCGAATCCTCCTCCGACTGCTGCCTGAGGATTAAATGCATCGTGAAAAATCAACGCGAACATTGACGGCACTTCTTCAATGTTCATCAAAATTATTGCGATTGCCGCCAAAATATATACTCCCGCCATTATAGGAACCAAAAATTCCGTGACTTTTGCAATTCTGTGAAGTCCTCCGAATATTACCATTGCAGTTAAGATTGCCAGTACCGTAGCCGTGATCGTATGATCAATTTCAAATGCCGTTTCGATCGACAATGCTATTGTATTTGCTTGAACCGATACATAAATCAAACCGAATGTTACCGAAATTAAAATTGCAAATAATTTTGCGATATTCGGTTGATCGAGTGCATTTTTTATATAATACGCAGGTCCGCCGTGAAATGCTCCGTCCTCTTTCGGCAATTTATATATTTGTGCAAGAGTACTTTCAACAAATCCTGTTGCACATCCGATAAATGCGATAAGCCACATCCAAAAAATTGCTCCCGGTCCGCCTGTTACGATTGCGATTGCCACTCCGGCTATGTTTCCGACTCCCACTCTTGACGCTGTACTCACGCAAAACGCCTGAAAGCCGCTTATTTCCTTTCCTTCCGTTTTATCTCCTGCGCTCGTCGTTATCAATCGAAACATTTCACGAATCAATCTGATCTGCACAAATTTTGTTCTTACAGTAAAATATATTCCCAATCCAATTAACGCCGCTATTATTATGTACGTCCAAATAAAATTGTTGATGTCATTAATTATTGAATGCAAAAATTCCATTAAAAAACCTCAATTCAAATAAATTTTTTATAAATTATAAAACGAATTTTTTTTTACTGCAAGAAAATTTTTGTCGAGTGATTTTTTTTTGACAATGAAATTTTTTTTTGCTAAACTTTTTTTATAAAAATTGTCGCCTGAGTGTTGACATAAAATTTTTTTAAAATGTTAAAATTTGAACAGAGGAGGAATTAAAATAGAAATTGCAATTTGTTCCACAATGTCGAGCGGAAAATCTACCATTTTAAACGCTTTAATCGGAAAAAATTATATTCCGTCAAGCAATCGAGCTTGTACCGCAAAAATTACTTCGATTGAAAATGATGAACTTCACAATGATATTTTCGGCTGCCGATTGAATCAAAACGGCGATATTTCTTCTCAAATTATTAATTCTTCGACTTTGGACGAATGGAATATAGATAAAAATATTGCTCAAATTAATTTGACTGCCAAATTTTTTAAAATTAAAAATTCAATTACAATTCACGACACTCCCGGCACGAATTTTTCTCAAGATAAATCGCACGAGAAAATTACCAAAGATTTTTTGTTGCAATATCCTTTGAATTTGATTCTTTTCGTGATTAATGCCGAACACAGCGGTACTGATGACGAAAAAGATTTGTTGAATTGGATTCAAAAAAATGTTCTCGAAAAACGCAATGCCGAAATTGTTTTTCTTATAAATAAAATGGACTCAATCGACTTTGAACGTGAGGATATAAATTCAAATTTGAATGACACCAAAAATCATTTAAAAAATTTGGGATTTAATAAGCCGAAAATATTTCCGATTTCTGCAAAGGCCGCTTTAATGTTTAGAATGATGCTCAATCTTCAACCTGTTTCAAAATCCGAAATTCGTCAATTCAAAAATTTTTATCAATATTTCATGGAAGATGATTTTCATTTGGCTGAATCAACGAAAAACATTTCAATCAAAGGCGGAATTTCATTAGGCGGAACAATTTACAGCAAGAAAGATTTGCTTACTGCAATCGAAAAAACCGGCATTTGCGAATTGGAAAATTTCATTGAAAAAATGAATTGAAAGAAGGGAATTTTAAAAGAAATATAGAATGTTAAAAATGTTTGAAATACAAAATGACAGGAGGAGAAATTTTTGAAGAACGTTTATATTGAATATAATCCTTTTCTCGTCGAAACAAAAATTACCGTTGATGGAAAAAATATTTCACAAGGCGGAAAACTTGAGTCGAAGCTCTCAACAAGATTGCAAAGCTGGATCGATATTTTGCTGCCGGAATTGGAAAAAACTGAATGTAATGACGATATAACATTGCAATTCAAAGGCACCGAACTTGATTGGAGTGACATAAAATCAGCAATCGAAGATTACGAAAAACGCGGCGGAATGATGAGAATTACATTGAAAGAACCTGAGCTTGTTCGCGGCGGTCCTGAGAGACTTCAAGAATTGATTGCACTTTTCAATGAAATGCAAAAAAATTGTCCGTTCGATGATTTAAAAACTGAAGACATCAGAAAAAATTTTGAACGAGCAATTTCGGCAGAATTTGAAGTCAGCGTAATAGCAACAATGTCAAGCGGCAAATCGACTTTGATTAATGCTCTTCTCGGTCGTGAACTCGTTCCTTCAAAAGCATCAGCATGTACTGCGACGGTTGCTCACATCAAAGACGTTGACGAAATGGAAAATTTCACGGCGAAATGCTGCGACAAAGACGGAAAAATTATTGAAACGAATAACGATCTCACGGCTGATTCAATGTCAAAATACAATGACACCGAAAGAATTACGGACATTTATATTGAAGGAGATATTCCTTTTGCTTCGTCGAAAGATATGCAGCTCGTACTTATTGATACTCCCGGTCCGAATAATTCAAGAACCGATGAACATCAAAAAAGAACTTATCGCGTCATAAAATCAGATGCGATGCCTATGGTCATGTACATTATGAATGCAACTCAACTTTTTACAAATGATGATGAATCATTGGTCAGAGCAGTTTCGGATGCAATTAAATCTCAACACGGCAAACAGGCTCGCGATAGATTTATTTTTGTAATAAACAAAGCAGATACACTTGATCCTGAAGTAGACGGAACGATTGAAGATGCAATTCAAAATGCAAAGAGTTATTTAAAAGATAAAGGAATTGAGGACGCAAATATTTATCCCGTCTCAGCCGAAATTGCAAAATTGATAAGGATACACGAAAATTACGGAGATGAAAATTTTTCAAAGGTACAAAAAAGAAATTTGAGAAACAGTCCCGATATTTTTGAAGAAAGTGAAATGCACTTGGAAAATTATGCTCCGTTATCGGTGACGGTTCATAATTCGATTGTGAACGAATTGACAAAGGCAAAAGCTGAAGGTGATGAATATGCAGAAACATTGATTCATACCGGAATACCTGCAGTCGAAGCGGCGATTGTCGAATATATGAACAAATACGCATTGAGCAGTAAGATTAAAGACGCGGTTGATACCTTCAAAAATAAAATTGAAGAAAAAGAAATTATGGGCAACCTTGAAAAAGAGTGGGTTGCAAATGATGAAGAACGTCAGAGAGTAAGCAAGCAATGGAAATATCTTTCAAGTCAGCTTGAGCAAGGCAAACAGGCTGAAAAATTCCGTGAAAAAATTGAGGCACTCGATTTGACGAAAGAAGCAAATAAAAAACTTGTAAGGGTAACTGCAAAATGCAATTCGGCGTTCAATCTCGATGACGTGCTCAACGGCGACGGAATGATTGATCCGCAAATTTTACTCGATACCATGAATGACATGAAACGCAGAATTCCGAATTTGGAAAAAGATATTCAAACAGATTTGGAAAAAATAATTGATGATGCAGTCGTCAAAAATGCACAAAAAATAATGCAGGAATACAAAGAAGAAATAAGCGCACTCATCAAAGAAAATGAAGTCAATATGCCGGGATTTAATTTTGATGTCGCAGTAAAAGTTTTGACAGTAAATCTTCCAAGCGTCAATAATGTAGTCGATCAATATACCGAAACAAAAACTAAAAATGTTAAAGTCGGAGAGAAAAAAGTCAGCGATTCACATTGGTATAATCCTTTCAGTTGGGGCAAACATCATTACGAGGATATAATTGAAAAAAGAGATTATCAAGTGGCGGACGGAAAAAAAGCAATTTCAGATTATTTTATACCTGTGAGACAAAATATGCTTGACAATATAAATTCGGCTCGTGATGTCGCGGTCAATCAATCAAATCAATTCAAAAATTATTTCATCAGCGAAATAGAAAAACTTGATGAATTAATGAAGAAAAAGGCAAGAGAAATGGAAGAGGCAAGCAGCAACAAAGAAAAATTGGCGGCGAAACTCAAAGAAGACGAAAAGAAAATGGAATGGCTTGAAAATTTCATTAAGAAACTTGATTCAGCCGTGAAAATTTAAAACAGGCGGTGATTAAATTGGCATTTGATAAAAATTTAGAAAATGCACTTCAAGAAAAAAATGTCAGTCACATAAGAAATGCACTTTCAGGAATAATGATGAAAGACAAAGGATTCAAGACGAATGAATTTGACGACTCATTGAAGTATGCAAAAAGTTTTAATGTCGACGGACTTTTTGACAAATATGACGGCGAAGAATTTAAACCGAAAAGCGAATGGAACAGAGAATATTGGGATTATCTCAACGCGGCATTGATTTATAATTTCTGCGACGAAAGAATCAGCCATATTAAAGAAGTGAGCGCATACGTTTACGGCTCGACACAATCAAAACCTCAGCCGCCGATTCAAACGACTACACAGGCTCAAACGGAAAAAAAAACGACAACGACGAGACAAACGTCAATGCCGCCGAGAAGGACGACGAGAGCGAGAAATTCAAACTCTACAGTTCAGATGTTGGCAGGAACAGTCGGCGTGATGGCAGTTTCGGCGATCGGGCTCATAATGGCGGACGCATCGAAAGCGATAACATTCGGAGTGATAGCGATAGAAGCGATAATTGGCGGAGCAATAATTTACTTCTCGAAAAAGTAAACGAATTTGTTTCAAAAGCCGCAATTACATTTCAACGTCAAGCGGATTATCTCATTCAAATGACATTTAAGGATACGATTTTTATTTCAAATTTTGAAGAGAAGAAAAATAAAACAGAAAAATTAATTGAGGAGACAAAACAAAAATTATATGAAATATGGAAAGAAAAATGAGGTGAAAATTTACAAATGAATGAAAAAATGCAGTTGATGACGAGAACGCCGGAAGAAGAAAAATTAATTCAAGCGTATTCATTGGCTGACAATGTTTTGATGAAAAAATATCTGCTGAATTTGAATGAATATGAAGTCGTACCGAGCGGCATGGAATTGGCAAATCAAAATTTAAATAATGTTGCGCGATTTTATCATCTCGACAGAATAATTTACGATAAAGAAGAAAATAACCAGGAAAAATTGCTAAATGTTTACAATGCACTTTATACATGCGGCGGATCAGTAATACTTTTAATAAAAAGCAGTACGGATAAAGCAGATTTTTATATCGGAACAAAAGCGAATGACAAAAATCAAATCGGAACGTGTCAAGCAGTATTGGAAAAAGCAATTCGCGGAAATTTTAAAGGAACTCAAACAAAAGTGGTCTTCGGCGAGAAAGAATTAAATTCGATGATGGACAAAATATTTGTCGGAGATATAAAAGGCATTGACAAAAGTATAGCGGCAGTAACGAGTGTAGCAAGTTTTCGCGAAGGTCACACGATGAAATCAGGCGACTTTGTGCAGGGACTTGAAAAACTTTTGGAGACTGCACACGGCGAAAATTTTTCATTAATGATACTTGCAAAACCGATTTCACCGAAAGAAATAGAATTTGTGAGAAATGCTTATGAAGGACTTTACAGCCAACTTTTGCCGTTCGCCGCGACTGAAATTACATATGGAGAAAATGAAAGCGAATCGGTAGCAAATTCAGTTTCAGAGGCAGTCAGTCAAGGTGTCACGAAAAACACGATGGAGACAAAAACAGAATCTGAAAGCAACGGAGTAACGACGACAGAATCACAGACAGTCGGAACGAGTGACACGGAAGGAAGTACTTGGAATGTCGGATTGGGAGCAGGACTCGGAACAGGAATCCAAGCTGCTGCAACTGCCGCTCTCGCCGTCGGAACAGGTCCTCTTGCAAGTGTTTTGATGAATGTTTCGGGAACTTTATCGGGAACTTTGGGAGCAACTCTTTCAACAACTCTTTCTGCAAATGCCGGTTATGCGAAATCCAAAAGTCATACCGAATCAAAATCTTCGACAGTTGGAAAATCTGTCAGCAAAAATTATACGACTTCAATCGGAGTTTCAAACGGCAGAAGTGAATCAACAACTCTTTCAAGAACTTTCGGACAAACTATCACTTCAACCGACGGAAAAAATGTCAGCTATCAAACTCATATTGAACGACGCGGAGTAAAAACTTTGCTTGATAGAATTGAAATTCAATTAAAAAGAATTGATGAATGTGCAGATTTGGGAATGTGGGAGACGGCAGCATATGTAATTGCTGATGATGCTCAGACTTCTCAAGTCGTCGCGAGTGCTTATCAGGCATTGATTCGAGGTAGAAATTCAGGCGTTGAAAATTCGGCAGTAACAATTTGGAATGCCAACGATCAAAATCAAAAATTTAAAACTCGTGCCGTCACAAATTATTTAATGAAAATGGAACATCCTCTTTTGAGAGAATCAAAATTTTCACCGATAAACGTTACACCGTCGGCAGTAATAAGCGGAGAAGAATTGACGGTTGCCGCAGGACTTCCTCAACAATCATTGCCGGGATTGCCGGTTGATACGATTGCAAAATTTGGCCGCGAAGTAATTTATCAAGGATTTCAACCGCCGCGTAATCTTCCGTTCGGTAAAATTTATCACATGGGACAAATTGAAAAATCAGATGTAAAACTTGATATAGATTTGCTCACGTCTCACACTTTCGTAACAGGTTCAACCGGCGCAGGAAAATCAAATTCGGTTTATAAACTTCTTCATGAATTAAAATTGCGTCAAATTCCTTTCTTGGTAATCGAACCTGCCAAAGGTGAATATAAAGATGTCTTCGGCGGAATGAGTGATGTAGACGTTTACGGAACGAATCCTTATAAAGTTCCAAATTTGCTGCAAATAAATCCTTTCAGTTTTCCCGATGATATTCATGTGCTTGAACATATTGATAGACTTGTTGAAATTTTTAATGCCTGCTGGCCTATGTATGCCGCAATGCCTGCAATTTTGAGAGAATCAATCGAACGTGCTTATGAAGTTTGCGGCTGGTCCTTGAAATTTTCAAAAAATCCTGGTAAATTTCCGACGTTTGAAACTTTGCTTGATATTCTTCCGAAAGTTATCGACTCTTCATCATATTCTTCGGACACAAGCAGCGATTATAAAGGTGCACTTGTTACGAGAGTAAGATCATTGACGCGAGGTATTCACGGAATGATTTTCAGCGGCGATAATGATTTTGAAAAATTATTGAATACTTCTTCAATTATTGATTTGAGCAGAGTCGGTTCTCAGGAAACAAAATCTTTGATAATGGGAATTTTAATTTTGAAGTTGCAAGAATTCAGAATGTCCGAAAGAAATTCTGCAAACAGCGGACTTCGACACATAACTGTTTTGGAAGAGGCACATAATTTATTGCGCCGAACTTCTTCCGAACAATCGCAGGAAGGTTCAAATCTTCAAGGTCAATCGGTTGCAATGATTTCAAATGCAATCGCCGAAATGAGAACTTATGGAGAAGGTTTTGTGATTGCCGATCAATCTCCCGCGTTGATGGATATGTCAGTCATAAGAAATACAAATACGAAAATTATTTTGAGACTGCCTGATGAAGGTGATCGCCAACTCGTCGGAAAAGCTGCAGGTTTGAGCGATATTCAAATTGAAGAGTTAAGCGGTCTTGATATGGGAGTCGCGGCAATTTTTCAAAGCACGTGGACTGAATCCGTTCTCTGCAAAATCGACAAATTCGATCGTGAAAAATCTTTTAATGAACGTTACGGCAATGATGTTTTCACTTGGCACGATTCTCAAGGCAAGGCAATCAAAAAATTTTTGAGAAAAGCCGTCGGCATTGAAAAGGCTGAACTTGATCCCGATGAAATTAAAGAAATTCGCAAGTGGTACGGCAAATTAAATTTGAGTGAAAAAACGGCATATGTTTTTGAAAATGTCATTGAAAATAAAAATCTCATTGACGATCATAAAATTTTGCTTTTGAATTACGCGCTTGAAAAATTAATAAACAATCATCCTCACAGAGACGAGGCAATTGAAGCGGCTCAAAATATGCTCGTCGGCAATCTCGATATTTCACACGGCGATGAATTGATTCAAAATGTTACCGAATTGCTTATGAGAACTCTGCCTGAAAGATTTCCTGTCGAATCTGCAGTTGAACATGTGAAATAGGCGGTGAAAAATATGTTTAAGGGAATTGAAGGAAATATTGAAAATGTCGAAAGTCAAATAAAAAATCTCGGCGAATCATTCATTGATAACCTTGAAAAAAATACAAATGTCGAAATTCCAAATTCAGTCAAAGAAAAAATGTCGGCAGAAAATTATCTCGGAAAACTTGAAAACTCTGTAAAAATTGAAAGAGAAAGCGAAGTCGAAGTAAAAGAAGTCAATCCGAATTATGAAGACGGAGAAGAATGGCAGATAAATTGTCAAAGATGTGTACCGACATTTGAAGTCAGAATGAGAGGATTTGACGTTGAGGCACAACCGTTTGATTATAACGATGAATTTGATGATAATGCACTTTGTTATCAGCCGTTCGCAGTTTATGATAATCCCGAAATCGTTAATTGCGAAGGAAACGGAATTGAAGACATCAAAAATCAAATGGCGGAATGGGGAGATGGATCGCGAGCAGAAGTTTGCGTGATGTGGGATAAGTTAAGTACAGGAGGCGGCGGTCACGTATTCGTTGCTGAACAGGTTGACGGCGAGACAAGATTTTTGGATCCTCAAAACGGTGAAGTTGACGCATCGTATTATTTCGACAACGTTGAAGCAGGCTCTGTGCAGCTTTGCAGGACTGACAATGCAAAAATCAATTATCGAATTGAAGAATGTTGCACGCCTAAAATTTCGCTTGATGATTTAAATGCAATGGTTTGAAGGAGATGAAAAATTTTGATTGAAAAAGAAAAAGCGGTTGAAATTGCGAACAAATTTTTTGAAGAGAAAAATAAAACGCAAATTGTAAAACTTTTGGAAACGTCGAAATGCTGGATTTGCTACGGAGGACCTGCTGATAAAATGATCGTCGGCAAAAGCGGAATTAAAATTGACAAGCAGAGCGGCGAAATTTCAAATTTCATTCTGCCGAACAGAGAAAATTTTGCATTACTCAAAGAGGCTGAAGAAATTCAAATTTAATTGAAAGCGATGGAAAGATTTTTTTGAGAATTTAATCCGAAAAAATTTTTTCCTAAGCTGATTTTTTTTAATTGTCGGGACGGTAAAATATCATTCTTTAAAAAATTTTTTTCAATGAAAGGTGTGATAATATGGCTGAAAAAATTGAAATGAAAGGAAAAGAAATAAATAATATTCTGCAGTTGAAAAGGAATTTTGACATAAAAGCGGCGACAGAATATTTTCAAAGCGGAAAATTATTAAAATGGCTCAATGAACATTTTTATGAAGATGCCGCCGATGAAGTTTCTCAACTTTCGGAATTTGACGAAAATTTTACTCAAAAACTCGGTGCGATTTTCGGAGTTGAAATTGAAAATGTGCCTTTGAACAAAATCATCAATGATGAAGAGACAAAACGACTTGAAGAAATAAAAAAATATACTCACAATCCTAAGGCATTAAAAAATTTCAGACAGATTGCACTCAATCAAAAAGAACTTGAAAAATTGGCTGAAAAATATGAAAAAATATTTCTCTGCGGCGATTGTAAATTTGTGATACCGCTTGACAAAAAAAATAAAACTTATGAAGGAATGGGAGAAAATCCAATCGTCGTAAAAATTCCGTCAGATACTCCGATTAATTTCGATTCGCTAAACATTCATTTTGAAAATATCAAATTCGACGGCGATTATAAAAATGTTCAAAATCCCGATTATCTTTTTAATCTCGCAGAAGGAGCGGCAAAAAATGAAGATAATGAAACGGCATTTAAGTATTATAAAATGGCGGCAGAAAAAAATCATCCAAAGGCGATGTGTGAAATCGGCTGTATTTATTCGGGATTCGCCGGAGAAGGTTTCGAGTTCGTGGAGCAAGATATTGATGAGGCTTTAAAATGGCTTGAGAAAGCTGTTGAAAAAGAAAATATTGATGCTATTTATCTTTTCGGCAGAATTTATCGAGGCGATTTTGGCAATGAATTTGGAATTGAAACGGATTGGGACGAAGCATTAAAATATTTTGAAATGGCGGCAGAAAAAGATGATGCCGATGCAATGTATGAATTGTATTTAATGTATTATGACGATGATTTCAAAAAAGCAATTCATTGGTTGACGGAATCGGCAAACAGAGGAAAAGTTGAATCATTAAAAAAATTGGGATATATTTATCTTGACGGCGAGAACGGAAAATTAAAAAAAGATATAAATCTTGCGACCGAATGTTTTAAAAAAGCGGCAGAACATGAAGATACAAATTCAATGCTGCAGCTCGGAGATATTTTTGAAATAAAAAATGAAAATGAACAGGCACAAAAGTGGTGGCATAAAGGATTAAAAAGATATGAGCAATCGGCAAACGACGGAGATACTTTTGCGATGCGAAATATTGCTTACATTTACATTAACGAAGAAAAAATTACAAAAGGCTTGAAGGACGGAGTAAGAAGAGATAAATTTAGTGCGATGAATTGGCTCAACAAGGCGGTAAAACTCGATGATTCGGATGCGATGATGCAATTGGGCGATGTTTACAATGAAATGAAAGAATATGAATCGGCATTGGAATATTACAAAATGGCGGCAGATAAAGACAATGCTGAAGCGATGAACATGATCGGAATATATTATGATCGAGGCAATGGAGTAGAAAAAAATAAAGAGCTGGCATTTGAATGGTATTTGAAAGCGGCAGAGGCAGGAAGTTCGATTGGAATGGCAAATGTCGGAGTATGTTATAGAGACGCTGAAGGAGTTGAAATAAATTCGGGACTTGCAGATTATTGGCTGTCAAAATCGGTCGAAAAACAAAATCTTTACGGAATGCTTGAATACGGTTATTTTCTCTCAAACTATGATGATCCTAAAGCAAAAGATTTATTGCAGGAAGTATATCATCGCGGATTTAAATCTGAAATTGAAAATTTGAAATGGATGGCAGGAAAAGCGGCTTACGGATTGAGTATTTTGTACAAAGAAGGAAAAGGCGTTAAAAAAGATCAAGAAAATTATCTTCTATGGAAAAAAGAGGCAGAGGAATTGGGCTATTCTGAAAATTCATCTTCAGGAGGCTGTTTCATTACGACGGCAGTTTTAAAAAATTTCAGCAAATCTGATGATTGTTATGAATTGACGACGTTCAGGAAATTTCGCGATGAATTTTTGACGAAAGAATTTGACGGGAAATTTTTAATCGAAGAATATTATAAAATTGCACCGACAATCGTAAAAAATATAAATTCACGAGACGATGCCGATGAAATTTATAAAAAAATTTGGGATAAATATTTAAAAGATTGCTTGAAATTAATTGAACGCGGAGAAATGAAAAAATGCAAAAATAAATATGTTGAAATGGTGCAAAATCTCAAGAAAAGTTTTTCAAATGACGCTGCAAAAATTTATAGTATCAAAATTAAAGACGAGCAATAAATTCAGAAAATTTTTTAAAAAACTTTCAAAAATAAATCAAAAAAACATAGACAATTTTCAAAATATTTGATATAATATACCAAGAAGTTATCAAAAAATTTGTTGAGAGGTGGATTCCGAATGATTAAAGTCGGTATTATTGGCGCAGGCCGAATCGGTCATGTTCATGGCGAGAGCATTTCAAAATTCGTCAAAAATGCAACGGTTAAAACTATTGCTGATCCTTTTATGAATGAAAAAATTGAGGAATGGGCAAAATCAATCGGCGTTGAAAAAACAACGAAAGATTATCACGAAATTTTGAACGATCCCGAAATTGAGGCAGTCCTCATTTGTGCATCTACCGATCAGCATTCTCCGTTGTCGATTGAGGCACTCAGAGCAGGCAAGCATGTTTTCTGCGAAAAACCGATTGATCACGATGTTAACAAAATTAAAGAAGTTCTTGATGTCGTAAAAGAGACCGGCAAAAAATATCAAGTAGGTTTCAATCGTCGTTTTGACCACAATTTCAAAGCAATTCGCGATGCAGTAGCCGCAGGAAAAGTCGGCAAGCAGCAAATCATCAAAATTACTTCACGCGATCCTGAACCGCCGCCAATTTCTTACGTAAAAGTTTCAGGCGGAATTTTCCTTGACATGACAATCCATGATTTCGATATGGTTCGTTATCTCTCCGGTTCTGAAGTAGTTGAAGTTTATGCTGAAGGTTCCGTTACAGTAGATCCGGCAATCGGTGAAGCAGGCGATATTGATACTGCCGTCATCACTTTGAAACTTGAAAACGGAGCAACTGCGGTTATCGACAACTGCCGTGCGGCTTGCTATGGTTACGATCAAAGAGCTGAAGTTTTTGGCGATAAAGGTTGCATTGCAATCACCAATGATTCACAGTCAAACGCGGTTTTCAGCGGAAAAGACGGCGTTGTTGCAGAAAAACCGATGTTCTTCTTCCTTGAACGCTATATGCAGGCTTATTCAAACGAAGTCGATCAATTCGTCGAAGCAATCGTCAACAATACCGATACACCTGTCAATGCAAATGATGGACTTGCACCGGTTTTGATTGGTCTTGCTGCAAAAAAATCTGTCGATGAACATCGTCCCGTTAAAATTGAAGAAATTAAAAAGGAATATAATCTTTAAGAATAAATTTTTAAATTAAAAAATTTACGCCGGCAGATCTCCTTGTTTGAGATTAGGCGTTTTTTTGTATACTAAATAAAGGTGGTGAATGATATGTTGCAATATTTTGTCAAGCAGCCTTATCATTCAATTTTTAGAAAGGGATGCATTCCGAAACTTGAATATATTTGTAACGTCGGAGCTGAATCATCAACGATGCCGCGAAAAATGCACGAGCATGAAAATTTTGTTGAAATACTTCTCGTTTACAGCGGAGTCGGACTTTATATAATTGATGCCGAACGTTATACTGCAAAAAAAGGTGATTTGATTTTATATAACAGTCGAACGGTTCACGATGAATACGGCGGAGTCGGCAGTAATCTCGGAACTTATTGTATTGCTTTGAGTAATTTTAAACTTGCCGATTTAAAGCAGTCCGATATGATTTTGCCTGACGAATATTCTCCCGTCGTTCCTTGCAATGAACAATTTGATGATGTTTTGAGAATGTTTCAAATTATTGAACGCGAAAATTTTTATCCGAACAGTACCGAAGTAGTAACTTATATTTCAATGGCGATTGCGTCAAAAGCATGCAATCTTTTGCAAAAATACGGCATTCCGCGAAAAAAACAACAACAGACGTTAAGTAATCTTGCGAGAAAATATATTGACAAACATTATAAAGATGATATAAGGTTGGAAAATATAGCAGAGGCAATCAATACAAATGTTTATTATTTGTCTCACACATTCAAAAATGATATTGGAATTTCGCCGATGAAGTACGTTATTTTCAGAAGATTGGGCGAGGCTCAAAATCTTTTAATAAATACAGACATGACCATAACACGAATTGCGGCAAGCGTCGGATATAACAACTCAAATTATTTTCAAAATGTCTTTAAAGCGGCTATGAATATGACTCCGCGTCAATATCGTTTGAAATGGACAAAATAAAAAATACTCAAAAATTAATCAAAAAAAAGCAATAAATTATAGAAAAGTTTTTCAAAACTATACTAAAATGCAAGTTGAGAAAGTTTTAAGGGGGGTTTCTTTAATGAATACAATCAGGGTTGGTATCGTAGGTCTCGGCAGACTCGGAAAAGTTCACGCCAAAAATTTGGCTTTTGCAGTTCCGGGAGCTCAACTCACAGCCGCTTGTTCAATCGTTCCGGCTGAATTGGATTTTGCAAAAAATGAGCTCGGAATTACAAATACTTTCTCGGAGTTCGGCGACATGCTCAATTCTGACATTGACGCAGTTGCAATCGTAACGACAAGCGGTCTTCATTGCGGTCAGATTGCTCAGGCTCTCGATGCCGGAAAACATGTTTTTTGTGAAAAACCTCTCGGCGTTAACGTTGAAGAATGTAAACTTGCCGAAAAAGCCGTTGAAAAACATCCCGACAAAGTTTTCTTTTTGGGATTCATGCGCAGATTTGATCCTTCTTACGCTTATGCAATGGAAAAAATTAAAGCAGGCGCAATCGGCAAACCGTACATGGTAAAAGCCACCGGAATTGATCCTGAAGCTCTCGTTCAAGGCGCAATTAAATTTGCTCCTACTTCCGGTGGTATTTTTATTGATATGGCCATTCACGACATTGATTTAATGCGCTGGTTCTTGGGAGAAGATCCCGTTGAAGTTTATGCCGCAGGTGCTACTTTCAAACATCCCGAATTTAAAGATGCAAAAGATGATGAAACGGGAGTTGCAATGTATAAATGTGCAAGCGGCGCAATCGGTTTTGTACATGTCGGCAGAACTGCTGCTCACGGTTATCACGTTGAAACTGAAGTTGTCGGTACGGAAGGAACTCTCAGAATCAGTCCGATTCCCGAAAAAAATCTTACAATGATTTATGACACCAACGGCGCACGTTATGAATGTGTCGGCGGATTCCCTGAAAGATTTGCACAGGCTTATCAGCTCGAAATGAAAGAATTTATTGACTGCATTATCGAAGGACGCAAGCCGAATGTTACCGTTTACGACGGAACAAAATCAACTCAAATTGCTTTTGCGACTACTCAATCTTATAAAGACAGCAAGCCGCTCAACATCAATTATTAATTATCATTTAAGAATTAAAATAATTTTATATTAAAAAGATTAGGAATTGGAAGTCGAGGATTGACATATAAATTTTTTGTGTCAATTCTCGATAACCTGTTACTAAGATAAAATTTTTGGATTAGGGGGTAATTCTTATGGCAAGTCCCGATGTTGCAGCAGTTGACGAGCGCGACAAGGTATCTTGGCTGACACGCGTTGCCTATGGTTTAGGTGACACCGCGCAAAACGTCGTCTGGGGTGCAATGAGTATCTTGACTTTCTTCTATACCGATTACGCAGGTGTCGATCCTGCTACCGTCGGTCTGGTCATGTTACTCAGCCGTTGTTTCGATGGCGTTTCAGACGTTATCATGGGTTTCTTTGTTGAGAAAACCAATTCAAAATGGGGTAAATCTCGTCCTTGGATTCTTTGGGCAAGTATCCCGTTCGCTATCTCTATTGTTCTTATTTATGCTGTTCCTCAAGGCGTTTCTTCCTCTATGCAATTCGCCTACATCTTCGTTACTTACAACCTTTGTACAACAGTCGTTTACACAATGTTGAATCTTCCTTACGGTTCACTTTCCGCTATGATGACTCGTTCATCTCAAGAACGCGACATGTTGTCAATCGTTCGTATGACTCTTTCTCCTTTCGGTAAAATCCTCGCCGTTTCCGCTACTCTTCCTTTGATTAAAGTTTTCGGCGATGATCAAATGGCTTGGGTTAAAGTTATGTCGATTTGGGCAGCTGTTGCTCTCGCCATGCTTTTGTTCTGTTTCTACAGATGCGAAGAAAAAGTTGTCATTGAAGCTCGCAAAGCTGAAGACAAATTACCGATGGGTAAAGCTCTCAAAGCTCTTGCTTTCAACAAATATTTCTGGATGGCTGCTTCAATTTGGATGATGCAGAATGTTATTTTCTACATCACAGGTACTATGTTGCCTTATTACTGCAAATACATTTTCATGGATGACACTCTTTTCAGTTTCCTCTTCTTGCTTGAAACTCTCGTCATGGTCGGTACTCAAATGATTTTCAGCCCGATTCTTTTGAGAAAATTCGGCAAGCGCAAAATGTGTTTGATGGGTATTACCGTTGCTTTCGTTGGTCATTTAATTTATTTGATGAATCCGCTCGATTTCAACTGGGTCGTCTTCTCATGCTTTATTCGTGGTGTAGGTTTTGCTCCGTTGAATTCGGTTATTTTCGGTTTCTTGGGTGATGTCGTCGAATATGCTCAATGGAAATTCCATCTTCGTATTGAAGGTTTGATTTTCTCCGGCGGTTCTGTCGGTACAAAAGTCGGTTCAGGTGCTACTGCTGCTGTTCTTACAAATCTCCTTGCTTATGCAGGTTATCAATCTTCAGCTGCAGGTAATGTCACTCAGCCGGAAAGTGCTATCAACATGATTATTTCTCTTTATGAATACGGTCCGATTGCCGTTTGGATTATCATTCTTTTGATTCTCTGGGCTTGGAAACTTGAGGCCATTTATCCGCAAATTATGAATGATCTTGCCGAACGTGAGGCTAAAGGAGAGCTCTAATTATGAATGACAATACTATTATTACAATTACTCGTCAATACGGCAGCGGCGGTAAGGAAATTGCTAATATCATCGCTGAAAAAATGGGCGTTAAATGTTATGACAGAAAAGTTGTAACGAAGGCTGCCGAAAATATCAATAACGGCGACAGTTTCGATCAACTTATCTCGAATGCTTACGATACGCCTGACGATTTTTTCTCGACAATTGCTTCTCTTGCATCTCAAGGTACTCCTATTCAAAATCAAATGTATCGTGAACAGGCTAAAATTATTCTTCAGATTGCTCAAAAAGGCAGTGCGGTTTTTCTCGGTCGCTGTGCTGATTATATTCTTCGCAATCAGCCGAATACTTATTCTTTCTTCATTTATGCAAATGACGATTTCCGCATTAATCGTGCTAAAACTCGTTATAATAATTGCTCATTGAAAGACCTTGAAAAGGTTGACAAACAGCGTAAACGTTATTATGCTTATTACACAGGTCAAGTTTGGGGAGATTATCAAAATTACGACATGATGATCAATTCAAGCGAACTTCCTCTTGACATCGTTGCCGACATGATTATCGGTTACGTCAACATTCGACAAGATAAAGACCTGTAATCAGATCATTTATTGGATAAAAAAAATTTCGCAAATTTTTCTCCGTCATTAAGATAAAAAATATTTGACGGAGTTTTTTTATTGCAAAAAAATAAGCGATTTCTTTCAAAGAAAACCGCTCTCAGATCATTTATTGGATTAGGGTTTTAAACAAATCATTTGTAAAAGTCGGGACGATCTTTCATAGTGATTGGAATTACTGCGCCGTTTTGTTCCTGTGATTTTACGAGTGCATCTGATGTTATTGCCGCGAGGTATCCGTCCCAAGCATTAGGTCCGCCGATTACTCCTCTTGCCGCTTCGTTTACCCAGTCTTGTACTTCTTCATCATATGCGTCATGGAATCTTACAAAGCAATCGGTATCAATCGTTGTCGAAACTTGTGCACCTTTACGATAACTCGGATAAAGCGGTTGAGGCATTTTAATTGCTCCGTCTTCGCAGACTACTTCACAGTTAATGTCATAACCAAATTTACAATTTACGAAAACTTCATCATCAACACAAATTCCGTTCTTCGTGCGGAGCAACATAATTTGCGGATCTGCAAGATGACCGGCGGCGTATTTCGTTTTACGCGGGAAAATTACTTGTGCCGAGACGAAATCATCACCGACGAGCCAATGTATTACATCAATTTCGTGAATAGCCGTATCATGTACTGCCATTGGTGTTGTATATGAATCGGGAACTACAGGATTTCTGTGTGTGCAATGAACAATCAACGGTTCGCCGTATTCGCCGGATTGAATGGCGGCTTTAACTTGACGATAACCTTTATCATAGCGGCGCATAAATCCGAGTTGAATAAGATGTTTGCCGGATTTTACTTCTGCGTCGATAACTTCCAAACAATCTTCGGCAGTCGTGCAAAGCGGTTTTTCACAGAAAATTCTTTTTCCTGCCGCAATCGCTGCCAAAAGTGAATCTTTATGTGCAAAGCCGGGACTTACGATAAAAACTGCTTGAACATTCGGATCATTGATGAGGTCTTTGCCTTCTTTATAAATCTTGCAATTTTCACCTGCAATCGCTTGACCTTTCTTTGCAAGTTCGTCAACCATATCTGCTACTGCTACAACCTGCGCTCCTTGTGTACGTTCAGTCAATCTTTTAATATGATCTCTTCCCATTCCGCCGCAGCCAATTACTCCAACATTCAACATTTTCATTATCTCCTTACATTTTAATTTCGCAAACTTTTTTATTCCGTTCTCATCTATATTTTTTTAATTAACCAAAATTACGTTTGATGACTGCATCTGCTTTTTCTTTGCCGACACGATAAACATCATTAGGATTCATTCTGTAATATTCCGGTCTGAACAATTCAAGCGATACTGCATCTTGTGCCCAGCCGATCTTTTTTAAGGTTTGGAAAATTTCATCAAGATTTATGCAGCCTGTTCCCGGCCAGAGTCTGTCTTCATCAAGCAGCGATCCGAATTGAAAATCTTCTGTGTCATTCAAATGTACTATGAAAATTTTCTTGCCGTCCGCTTTTGAAAGATCGTCAATACTTGAATTCATGCCGTGAAAATGGAAGCAATCAAGAGTGATTCCGACATTGTCGCGATTGACTTCCTGAATAATTTCGTAAGCCTCGCCGAATGTATTTATTGATGCCGCAGGATGTCCGATAAATTCAACTGAAACTCTCATTCCGTAATTGTCCGCGATACTTCCCATTTCTTTCAAGCAGGCAATCGCCGATTTATGAATTTCACTTCTCGTAACTTTTTTAAGATCGACTGTCGGAACCGTGATAACCGTATTGCAGCCGATTACTTTTCCCCATTCGCACATTTGTTTCAATTCGTCAAGGACTCCTTGATAACCTTCGGGACTGCGATTGTTGAAGAAAACCAATGTGTTGAATGCAAGCGGTTTAACATTATGCGCCTTGAGAAATTCGTCAAGCTCTTCAATTTTGTGTGTCTCAAGATAATCTCTCATGCGGTCCATTGTGCGCGGTTCAATCATGTCAAAACCGTATTTTTCACAGAGAAGAATGTCTTGCTCAATCGACATCGACTGACAGCCCAATGCCGTTGCTTCGTTCATGCTCAATTTCATTTTGTATTGCCTCCCTCAAATTTGTTAAATAAAGTATAGCAAAATTTTCAAAATATTTCTTTAACAATTCTGCTTGATAAATATCAAAATTAACGAGAAAATTATGCACTTTTATATTATTCTGTCATTCTTAAATATTTAAAATTGAATTGACTTTATTTTTTAAAAGTATTAAAATATGAAAAATTTTTTAGTTTGAATGGAAGGTGTATTTGATTGGACGAAATTAAACGTGAACTGGAGCAAAACTCTTTGCAAAATTCTTTTTATGCTCTTGAGGATCGCAGAAAAAACGTAAAGGATTCATTTAAATTAATCGCTGAAAAAATCTCTTTTAAATTGAATGAATTTAATTCCGAAAAAATTTCTTTGTGTGATGTCGGTTGTGCAAGCGGCGATTTTTTGTTTTACCTGCAAAATCGTTTTGAGGATAAAAATTTGAAACTTTTCGGTACGGACGTAGATTTGAATTTGTTGGAGATTGCCAAAAGTCGTATGCCATCAATTGATTTTTTTGAAAGAAATATCGCTGAAAGTGACGTTAAAAATAATTGCACTTATGATATTGTTACTTTTAGCGGTGTACTTTCACTCTTTGCAGATTTCAAGCCAATTTTTGAAAATTTGATTAAATCAATCAGTAGGGGGGGGGGTATTGTATGTTTTCCAGTCGTTCAATCAGTACGGCTATGAAGTAACTCACAAATATACTTTCATCAATGAAAAAAATATTGAACAGACTAATTATGAATATACACATTCCATTCAAAAAATTTCTGATTGGCTGGATAAAAAAAATTTTAAATATAAATGGTATCCTTTTGAAATCAGCGTAGATATTCCAAAACGTTCTGAATTTTATCCTGTAAGAGCGTGGACTCAATTAATGCCTGACGGAAAAAGATTAATTCGAGATCAAATCGACAGAATTCAACAACAATATTTGTTAGAAATTATCATAAATTAATTTTTACACAGGAGGAAAATTTTAAATGCGTTATTGTAAAAAGTGCACAATGCCTGATACTCGTCCCGGCATTACTTTTGATGAAAACGGTGTCTGTAGTGCATGCAATCATTATGCAGATGAGCAGAAGAAAAAAGAAATAGGGGGGGGGGGGTAAATTAAAAGAATTTGAAAAGTTCTGCGAAAAATATCGCGGCTGCAACGGCAAAGGTCAATATGATTGTGCAGTTGCTGTTTCAGGCGGCAAAGATTCACATTTTCAAGTTTATATGCTCAAAGAAGTTATGCATATGAATCCGATTTTGTTTACTGTTGAAGATAATTTTCCAATGACTAAAGCGGGCATTCATAATTTAAAAAATTTGAGCGAAACCTTCAGTTGTACAATCATCAGTTGCAAGCCTAATATTAAAGTTCAAAAAATTTTGATGCGAAAACTTTTTGAAAAATATGGAAAACCGACTTGGTATCTCGATCGCTTGATTTATACTTATCCTTTGCATATGGCTTATAAATTTCATACGCCAATGCTTTGCTACGGTGAAAATGTCAGTCTCACTTATGGCGGTGATTTTGCTGATGATACTTATAGTGCAAAGGAACAGTTAAAAAACGGAGTTGCTCTCAATATGCCTTTAAATGAATTGGTTGGCGATGGCGTTACCGAAGATGATTTGTCATTACTTTATGTTTCGGAAGATATTCTTAATGAACTCGATCCGTTTTATCTTAGTTACTTTGTCGATTGGAACAGCTATAAAAATTATCAGCTTGCAAAAAAATTCGGCTTCCACGATTTAACGCATGAATGGGACAGAACTCATACTGCCGAAAATTTTGATCAAGTCGATTCAAGAGCATATCTCGTTCATGCCTGGATGAAATATCCAAAATTCGGTCACGCAAGTGCAACTGATTATACTTCAAGATTTATTCGTTACGGAATGATGACACGTGAAGAGGCTGTAAAGATTGTTAAAGAGCACGATCATAAACTTGATCCTTTGGCTGTACGCGATTTTTGTGAATTTTGCGGATATACTGAACGTGAATTTTGGAAAATTGTCGATAAATTTTACAATCCCGATTTGTTTACAAAAAATGAATTTGATGAATGGATATTAAAAAATCCTCTTTAAAT
>CAJOPN010000014.1 GCA_905236285.1 uncultured Selenomonadaceae bacterium
AAAGATTTTTTCAGGAGTTTCTGCCGCCACTTTTTCGATTTCTACTCCGCCTTCACTTGAGCCCATCATCACCACTTTTGCTGTTTGTCTGTCTATTACAAAACTCAAGTAATATTCTTTTTTTATGTTTGAACCTTCTTCTATCAAAAGTCGATTAACTTTTTTCCCTTCAGGTCCTGTTTGATGTGTCACTAAAATTTTGCCGAGAAGTTCACTTGCGTATTGCTTCACTTCTTCAAGATTATGCGCAAGTTTTACTCCGCCTGCTTTTCCTCTTCCTCCTGCATGAATT
Organism: uncultured Selenomonadaceae bacterium; assembly: GCA_905236285.1. Taxonomy (GTDB): domain Bacteria; phylum Bacillota; class Negativicutes; order Selenomonadales; family Selenomonadaceae; genus Quinella. Next base: position 293 of record CAJOPN010000014.1, read on the forward strand.
TGCGCCTTCACTACCACTACTTTACTTGACAATTCCTCTGCATTTTTTACTGCCTCTTCTACAGTAAATGCCGGCTTTCCCTTCGGTACTACTACGCCGTAACTCGAAAGTATCGCCTTGCTCTGATACTCATGGATATTCAATTCTATCCCTCCTAAATATTTTTATTTATATCAGATATACATCTGTCGACTGCATTTAGCACCCTCTCAGGTGTTATTTTTTTTGAACATTCAAATTGCCTTTCACTATTAGCGTATCTTTTGCAATTATAACATTCTGCTAAATCCACTCTCAACTCGTTAAAGCACCCGTGACAGACCATATTATTTATCACACGATACGGCGTATAAAATTCCGCCCATGGCTCTGATATCCCGCTTATCAGCACCACTGGCACATTTAATGACCACGCTATCCAGCTTAACCCGCTTCCTATTCCTATAAAGAAATCTGCGTATGCTATCATGTTCACGCGCTCCATTAACGGCACATCTCCTGTAAAATCTTCCGCATTACTCGGCATTATCACTGTATTTCCGTAATTCGTACATTCTCTATTTTTATCAATGCAAAGTACTCTGTAACCTTTCTGCTTCAAATGCTCTACTACCATTTCCCAGCCGTTCGGATACATCCAGCTTTTCGCCGTCGTTGACGCTTGCACTGCTATACATACATACGGTTCAATTATCTCTCTTGGTTTGGTCGGTTTAAAGACGACTTTATCAGGTTTTTTTGTTTTTGAATCGCTTAAAATTGTATATCCCACGTCTGTCAGCGGTACTGCTCTCGAATCCCAATGCGCCGCTATCGGTACATTTATGCACGCCGCCATATAATACGTTGCGTATGTGTCCGGCGGCAATTCTCCTGTTACCGGTATGTGCGGATAATACGTCTTAAATATCTCGTGCAGATATACCGGCAATGAGCATGAGATTTTGCAGTTATATGCTCTTTGAAATTCGTCAAGATACGGGAACAACGTCAAATTGTCTCCCAATGCTTGATGAAATACAAAATGCACTCTTTGTCCTCGCGGATCAAATTTATAATTCAACAATACTTCTGAGTTTTTCGAAATTTGCACGTGCCAATGTACAAAAAATTTTTCTGCTGAGATTAATGTCGTATTTTCTATTTCCTCGCTGAATAAGGTTATGTCGTTGTAATAATCTCTTACTTGAATTAAATATTTTTCTCCTGGAGGCACTTCCAATCTAAATCCAAAATTAAAATCCATCATCAAATTTGTTGCTCCGACTTTTCCTCTTATCGGACTGTTCGTCAACGCGTTTGAATGAAAATAACTCAGTATCTTCGCTAATATTTCCTTCGGCAGATATGTCAAGCTCGGTCCGTAGAAAAATCTTACCGGATATTTATATGGATTCGGTACTTGAGGCTGTTGCGTCTGAATCGGATTTTCTACCGGCGGAGTTTGTGGTTGAGTTGGATTTGGAAATGGTGTTTGAAATGGATTTTGAAACGGATTCTGCTTTTGTGCCGGTATTTGTATTTGCGGTATCGGATTTTTAAATGGATTTTGATTTTCTGTTTGCTCTTTGTTTTTTTTCTTCTTTGTCATTTATATTACTCCTTTTGTTGACGGTATTTCTTTCATTCGCGGATCTCTTTCAACTGCTATCCTCATTGCATGCCCCAATGCTTTAAAGATTGCCTCCGTTTTATGATGCGAATTTTTTCCGTATATTACTTTCACGTGCAACGTTAATCCGGCGTTATTTGCCATTGCTCTTAAAAATTCTTCCGTCAATTCCGTCTCGTATTCTCCTATCCTCTCTGACATTTCTCCTCCTTCATATACTAAATATCCCCTTCCGCTTATATCCAGCGTCACAAATGCCAATGCTTCGTCCATCGGTATATAAAATGTTCCATAGCGTTTTATTCCATATTTGTCGCCGAGGGCTTTTTTTATTGCCGCTCCTAATGCTATCCCTATATCTTCTACGCTGTGATGTCCGTCTACTTCCTTATCTCCATTACATTCTACCTTCAAATCAAATCTGCCGTGTGAGGTAAATTCTTTCAGCATATGATCGAAAAATCCTATTCCACTTTTTATTTCGCTTTTCCCTTCTCCTTCCAGTTTTATTTTTATTCTTATTTTCGTTTCTCTCGTTTCTCTTTCTATTTCTGCTTCCCTCATTTTTTTCCCTCATTTCTCCTTTACATATTTTTTTATTGCTCTTAACCACTCTTCATTTTCTGCCGGCGTTCCCATTGTCAACCTTATACATTTTTCCAATCTCGCCGTTTTCCCGAAACTTCTCACTCCTATATTCAATTCTTCTAAATATTTTTTTAATTCTTCCGCTTTTTCATATCTTATCAATACAAAATTTGTCTCTGATTCGTATACTTTTATCCCTTTCTCTTTTTTTAATTCTTCACTCATTCTTTTTCTCTCTTCTATCATCATTTCGATTCGCGGCTCATATTCTTCTCTCATCTGATACACTATTTCCGCCGTTACCAGTGATAATTTATTCATATGATACGGCATATATGTTTTTTCTATCATTTTTGTCACTTCTCTGTTTGCTATCATATATCCTACTCTTGCTCCCGCTAATCCGTATGCTTTTGAAAATGTTCGCGCCACTATCACATTTTCATATCTTTTTATCAATTCTACTGCTGTTTCTCCTCCAAACTCTATATATGCTTCGTCTATCAGTAACGCACATTCTATTTTTTTCACTTCTTTTGCTATCTCTTCTATCTCTTCTAGACTTATTTTATTTCCTGTCGGATTATTCGGATTGCATATTACTGCCAAATTTGCCTTTTCTCTTTTTACCGTCTTTATATATTTTTCCACCTTCATTTTATAATTTTCTTCCAGTTCATACTCTATTGCCTTTGCTTCGGCTGCTTTTGCATATATTTTATACATTGAAAATGACGGCTGCGGATAGACTATTTTATTGTCATTCGAGCCGCCAAATGCATTAAATATTTTTTCTATTATTTCTGATGAGCCGTTTCCTATTAAAATTTGGTCCGCATCAACCGATAAATTTTGTGCAATTTGTTCTCTCAATGACTCATATTCATAATTCGGATAACGATTTAATGCGACTCTCGACAATCTTGCCATAACTCTTTCTTCAACGAGCGGCGGCAATCTTAAATTACATTCATTCGCATTTATTTTTATCCTATAATCTCTTTCACTTCCATCATATGATGGCATTTTTTCTAAATCTTTTCTATATCTCAAAATTTTTTCTCACTCCAATAAAAAAATTTACCAACAGATGTAATTATAATCTGTCGATAAATTTTTGTAAAGAAAGATTGCAACATTTTTAAATAAAAATAAAAATTAATTTTGTTCTTGATACTGACGAAAATTTTTCAAAATACAAATCGGAGTTTTTTGAGAGGCATTACCGAAAGGATTATGCTGCAAAAGATGAGCTGCGAGAGGTGCATTTAATCCTTCGGTTGCAGCAACATATTTTGGATTTTCAAGTTCCAAATCGTTTACGTCGGCAATCATCGCTCCGAAACAGCCGAGACGTTCCTTAATTTTTCGCACGACATTTTCTCCGTCAGCAGGTCCGTACACGACACATTTATCAAAAGGCGGCATCGTTCCAGTACAGTCATCTATCAACGGTGCCTGTTTGCCTCCCCATTTATAAAAAAGTCCTCTCACTCCGATTAATTTCCCCAAAAATCCTGCGAACAATGAAAGCATAACATGCCAAGTTCCTTCGACGTTCATCAATGCCTGCATGCCGTGAGGAGTTGCAAGTGAACCGTAATCCGGAATAAATCGACAGCAAAATTTCGCCTCGTCGCTGATAATCATTTCATCAGGTCTGACAAATCGTCCTTGTGTAATGGCAACGACACTTTCGGCAACCGTCAAAACATCATCTGCCCCGATTTTGTCCTTCGTATATCTTTCAATCATGTCAATTATATCGTCTTTATCAGTCAAAATTCTCGTCGGTACTGTCACCAATTCAACATTCATAAAATTTTTTCACCTCAATTTTTAATTAATTTAACACCTGCAAGTTGAGTTAATTCTTCAGCCGTCAAAATAATTCTTGCAATCGAAAAGTGCATAGGAGTTCTTCCGACTTCACGATAAATTATTTCGATCGGAAAATCTACCATATGACTTAACGCCTCATTTAAAGACATTCCTTTTCTTGCAGTCAAATTTACGATTGCTTTAATTTTTATTACGTTGCTGCCGTGAGGATCACCTTTTGCAAATAAAACCATCGCTTCAAAGTAATCATCTTCACGCGGCACGCCTTCAACTTCTGCTTTTCCGCGAACTGCAATTCCGTCATACTGTTCAAACGGAAGCTGTGGTTTAACGATACAATCGACTATCAACGCACTTTGTTTTCCTTCGTTTACTAAATCCATTACTGTTGAAATCGTCATTGATTTTTCGTCGCGGCTCTCAATTTTAAACGGCGTGTGTTCTTTCGACTTTGCAATAACTATTTCTTGTCCCTTGAGATTGAAATAAATTTTCACGACAAAATACATTGCGAGAAAAATAATCGTCGCTAATGCAATGACGTTTGAAATAAACTCCATTACTTTTTTCACCTTCATTTATTTTTGAAATTTTTTTCACAATCATTATATCAAAATGTTTTTGTGTGTCAAATTTTATGTTGCAATTTTTTCTTGAAGGCTTTAAACTATATAAAAGAATTTTTTTGAAAGGCGTGGAAAATTTTTTTGTCTAAGAAAGAAAGATTAGATATAATATTGGTCGAAAGAAAATTTTTTGAAAGTAGAGAGAGAGCAAAACGAATCATAATGGAAGGAAAAGTTTTGGTCGATGAAAAAAAAATAGAAAAAGCGGGCACACTGATAAAGCGAGACAGTGAAATAAAAGTGCTAGGAGAAGAAATGCCATACGTAAGTAGAGGGG
>CAJOPN010000015.1 GCA_905236285.1 uncultured Selenomonadaceae bacterium
AGTCGATAAGAGAATTTTTTTCTTTTTATTCTTTTAATCGAGCTGCCAATATTTTAAAAGCTTCATTATCATTTTGATTTAACAAGTAATTAAAATCTTCATCGAAAGAAATATCAAGCACTTCACGATAAACACTTTGAAAAGCCGAATCAACGTTTTTTGCATTGATTAAAACTCTTTCAAAAAGTGAATCGGAATATTCATTATAAAAATATTCGGCAGCATATTGACAAAAAATAATCATTGCCAAAATTATACCGAAGCAATTAATAATAAGAGCTGTAAGAAAAGTTTTGAAATGCATATTTTAAAGATTGAAACGAGAGAAAATCATATCGACATTGCGAAGGAAAAATTTATAATCGAAACAGTCATCAATTTCGGCTTTCGACAAATATTTTGCAATATCGGGATCATTTTCAACATTAGTTTTAAAATCTTGTCCTTCCATCCAGCGTTTCATTGCATTTCTTTGAACCCATTTATAAGCATCTTCACGCAAAACACCTTTGCCGACGATTTCAAGCATTAATCTTTGCGAATAAATCAAGCCGCCTGTTCTGTTCATATTGTGCAGCATTGCTTCAGGATAGACAAGCAATTTATCAACTATATTTGTAATTTTTCTTGTGCAGTAGTCGACATTGATAGTTGAATCAGGCAAAATTACACGTTCGACCGATGAATGTGAAATATCTCTTTCATGCCACAAAGTTATATCTTCCATTGCTGCAATCGCATTTCCTCTGACAAGTCGAGCCATTCCCGCTACTCTTTCGCAATTTATCGGATTTCTTTTGTGCGGCATTGCCGACGATCCTTTTTGCCCCGGTGAAAAATATTCTTCTGCCTCGCGAATATCCGTTCTTTGCAAATTTCTGATTTCGGTCGCAATTTTTTCAAGAGTCGAGGCGACTATTGCAAGCATTGTCATATATTCGGCATGTCTGTCACGTTGAATGACTTGTGTCGCCAATTTCGCAGGTGTCAATTCCAATTTTTTGCAGACGAGTTCTTCAATTTTTGGATCGATATTTGAATAAGTGCCGACTGCTCCGGATAATTTTCCGACGCTTACTATTTTTTTTGCATGTTCAACTCTTTCAATGTCTCGTTCAATTTCATCTGACCAAAGCAAAAGTTTTAATCCGAATGTCATAGGTTCGGCATGTATTCCGTGTGTTCTTCCTATGCAAGGCGTATGTTTAAATTCTACTGCTCTTCTTCTCAATACTTCCAAAAATTTTTTTAAGTCGTCCAAAATTATTTCGGCTGACTGCTTCATCATCAAACATATTGCTGTATCTTTTACGTCGCTTGATGTCAATCCTTTATGAACGTATTTTGAATCGTCTCCGACATTTTCCGCCACATTCGTTAAAAATGCAATTATGTCGTGATGAGTGACCGACTCAATTTCTTTGATTCTTTCGATATTGAACGCTGCTTTTTCACGAATATTTTTTGCGGATTCAACCGGAATTTCGCCGAGTTCAGCCATCGCATCACACGCGGCAAGTTCAACATTTAAAATCGTCTGCCATTCATTCTGCAGAGACCAAATTTTTCCCATTTCGGGCAATGTGTATCTCTCTATCATTTATTTCAACCTTTCATTGAATATGATTTATCATTTCGTCAATCGCCTCTTCAATTTCTTCAGGCTCGAAAATTTGCATATTATATTTTGCACAGAGTTCAACGGGACATTGACCGTTTGCCGCACGTCTTACTTCATTGACGATTTGTCCGTAATTTAATTCCGTTACCAAAATTCCTTTAACTCTTCTTGCAAGTTCATTAATAATTTTATCGGCGAAAGGCCAAATTGTAATAAGTCTTACCATTCCGATTTTAATTCCGCGTGAACGTGCATTTTTAACTGCCTCGTAAGCTGTCCGACTTGTTCCTCCGAACGATACGACTGCAAATTCTGCATCATTCATAAATGATTCTTCAACTTCAATTATATCATCAGCGGCAATTTCAATTTTTTTGTGCAGTCTTTCAATCGCCTCTTGAGTGACTTTCGGACTGCCGACGGGAAATCCGGTTTCATCGTGAATCAATCCTGTCACATGAATATGATAACCTTTGCCGAAGTCAGCAATATTCGGAATTAAATCTTCATCGGGAGTATAAGGTTCATAACCTTCCGCACGAGAAATTTTCGGTTCACGTCTCGGATAAACTTCAATTTCATTTTCATCAGGCAGTTCAACATTCTCACGCAGATGACCGACAATTTCATCCATTAAAAGAATTACCGGCGAACGAAATCTTTCAGCATAATTGACACATTTAACGGCGACTTCAAAAGCCTCTTTCACACTCCAAGGAGACAATGCAATAATTGAATGATCTCCGTGAGTTCCCCAGCGTGCCTGCATTACATCTGATTGTGAAGGTGCAGTAGGTTGACCTGTCGAAGGTCCGACTCTTTGAACGTTGACAATTACGACAGGAATTTCTGCCGCCGCCGCATATCCTATCAATTCCTGCTTAAGTGAAATTCCCGGTCCGCTTGATGCCGTCAAAACTTTTCTGCCTGCAAGTGATGCTCCGAGTACCACTCCCATACTTGCTATTTCATCTTCCATCTGAATAAATGTTCCGCCGACTTTCGGGAGCATTGCCGCCATTCCTTCAGCAATTTCAGTTGAAGGCGTGATTGGATAACCGCCAAAAAATCTTACTCCGGCTTTGAGTGCTCCTTCCGCGACTGCTTCATTTCCCTGCATTAATCTCGCGCTCATTCTTTCACCTCTTTCACCTTGTCAACGAATATTGCATAATCTGGACAGCGCATTTCACATTGTCCGCATGCAATACATTTTTCTTGATCTTTTACATAAACTTTGCCTAGTTCATCGACTGCCAACACTTGTTTCGGACAAAATGCAACACATATTCCGCAGCCCTTGCACCTCTCCGTTTTTATTTTAAATTCAGCTTTCAAATTAAATCCTCCACAAAAAATTTTTTCTGCAAAAAAAAAATTACACTTTAAAAGTATAATCAATTCATTTAACAAAGTCAAGAAATAAGGCTGTATACAATTATTTTTCGCTCTAATCAAAATTTAT
>CAJOPN010000016.1 GCA_905236285.1 uncultured Selenomonadaceae bacterium
AAATTCATTCTCGTATCAAATCATATTCATGCACAATGAATACTTCTTCATTTAAAGGCGAATGACTCCAGTTCCGTAATATTCTTTCAACTACCAGATGAACATTTTCTAATTTTAAATCATAGAGTAAAATCACAAATTGATTATTGCTTGACTGCGTGATAGTGTCGCTTCGTCTCAGAGTTTTTTTCAACGTCTCCATAAATTCTTCCGAAACTTCATTTATATTTTTGCTCGAATCTTCTTTTAAATTCAAAGAAAAAAGTAACAAACAATCCGATAATCTGCCGTCCCTGTTTGCTCGTTTCAAAAATCTGTACAACGTTCTGAAATTTTCCATTCCCAATACAAACGCATCATCTTTTTGATTTCGTTCTTCAAGAATGAGTTGAATGTTTGATAAATCCGTCGCGTCTGATATTTCCATTTCATTGAGTTTTTGAATTTGACTGTAAATATTATATCCGTGTTTGCCGTTTTGCTTGACGATATATAAAGATTTGTCAGCGAGTTTATAAAGTTCTTTAAAGTCGGTGCCTTCAGCCGGAACGAATACGCAGCCGATCGATGCTCCGAGAGGAATATTCATATCTTCGCCCATCAATTTTTTTGCAGCCTCTACCAATTTCTCATTGATGAATTGCGATTTATGAGCTACTCCGGTTTCGTTGTCCATTCCGTGACAAAATGCAATAAATTCATCGCCTCCCATTCGTCCCAAAAGATCGGTCGGACGGAATGCACTTTGTATTATATTAGCAAATGCGATTAAAATTTTATCTCCCATTGAATGCCCGTGAATATCGTTTACAAGTTTAAAACTGTCCAAATCGATCATCATCAAAGCACCTGTTGCCGTCTTGCAAATATTTGTAAGTTCCTCCTCAGACGAAGATTTATTTAAAAGTCCCGTGAGAGCGTCCGTTGAGGCGTTCTTTTTTAAACCTTGAATTTGATTGACTGTTTGAAGGATATTGCCTACTCGGCGCAATAATACATCGGGACGAAACGGTTTTCTTATAAAATCCATCGCTCCGTTGTCAAGTCCTTTGCTTTCGGTTTCCTCTCGCGGATCGGCAGTCATAAACATAAAAGGAATTATTTTTTTGTATTCGTCCTGCAATCTTTCCTGCAATTCGTAGCCGCTCATTCCCGGCATTCTTAAATCTGAAAGTACCATGTCCGGCTGTTCTTTGTGATACATTTCTATTGCCTCTGCTCCGGAATTTGCACAGACGGTTACATATTGAGTCGCCAAAATATTTTCAGTCATCAACAATGAAACAGGCATATCATCGACGATTAAAATTTTTTTCAATTTATCTGCACCTCTAAAATTAATGAAATGATTTTAATACAAAATTACAAAAAATTCAAGCACTTAAAAAGATTTATAAATTTAGGCGTTTACTTAATTCAAAATTTGAGTTATAATTTATGAAAAAATTCTTTGGGGAGTGAGCATATGCTGACGATTGAACAATTACAAAATTTCGGTGTAGATACGAAGGAAGGTCTCACACGCTGCATGAACATGGAGGCATTTTATTTTAAAATGATAAAAATGGGATTGAGCGACGGACATTTTGAAACGCTTGAAGAATCTCTTGAAAAAGGAAATCTTGAAGAGGCATTTGAATCTGCTCATGCTTTGAAAGGAGTTCTCGGCAATTTGGCACTTTCACCGATTTATAATCCGCTTGCCGAAATGACTGAAATGCTCCGTGCGGGAAAATCTGCCGATTACGTTACAATGTACAAACCGATTAAAGAAATGCGCGATAAACTTTTGGCGATGTGCTGAAAAAATTTTTCAAAAAAATAAAAAAGGAGCAACTGAGATGAAAAAGTTTTTTTTACTCCTGACAACAATTTTCATGGTGATAATGATGAGCGGATGCGGCGGTGAAGATTCGTCGAACGCTGGAACTTCAAAATCAGAAAAAAAATTGGTAGTCTATACTTCGATGAAAGAATCGTTGATCGGCGGAATAGTCAACGGCTTTAAAGCAAAATATCCCGATATTGAAGTAGATTATCAATCGGCAGGCGCAGGAAAAATTATGGCGAAACTTGCGGCTGAAAGACAGAGCGGTCATTTGATGGCCGACATTATCTGGACGAGTGAAGTCCCCGATTTTTATCAGATGAAAGAAGAAGGTATCCTCGAAAAATATACTCCGACAGTTTTCAATGAACTCTTGAATCCGTTTGATGATTATGACGGTTCATTTACTGCGGCACGTCTCGGTACTCTCGGAATTGTGATCAACACCGATAAAATTAAAAATCCTCCTCTCGGCTGGGAAATTATCGCAACAGATCCTGATTACAAGGATTCTTTCGGAATTGCCGATCCTGCACTCAGCGGTACGGCCTTTATGAGTATCGCTCTTCTTGAAAAACAATTCGGCTGGGAATATATCGTTAAACTTCGCGAAAACGGCGCAATCAAAAGCAAAGGCAGCGGACGAGTAATTGACGATACGGCAGCAGGAACTTTGAACGCGTGTCTCGGTGTCGATTACATTACCGCAAGCAAAATTGACAAAGGTTCACATTTGGCGATGGTTTATCCAAAAGAATTGTTGATGGTTCCTTCTCCGATTGCAATTTTTAAAGATGCGGATCACAAAGAAATTGCAAAAAAATTTGTCGATTATATTTTAAGCCAGGAGGCTCAACAAAAAGTAGCCGATGCAGGAACTGTACCTGTTCGCCGTGATGTAAAAATGCCTGCGAAATATAATTTGCCTCAGCCTGAAGATGCACTTCAAAACGGAATCAAAGTTAAATATTCGGAAGTTCTCGACAGGAAAGATGAAACCATTAAAAAATTTTCGGAATTGTTCAGATAAGTTTTTATAAAAAAGGAGCAAGAAATGCAAGACCAAGCACCTGTTAAAGAAGAAAAAGGATTTTTTGACAATAAACGCAATGTTTTTATTTCAATTCTGTTACTGCCTGTAATTCTTGTGGTGATTTTCCTGGTCTTGTATTTTTATGTCTCAGATGCCTTCAAGCCTGAACCGAAAGTTGAAATAAAAGCCGAAAATCGTTTTGATGATACTCTGCACGTCGTGGCAAATATGGATTATGCTCCGTATTCATACGTAGACATCAACGGAAATTACTGCGGACTTGATATTGAAATGATGAATGAAATTGCAAATCGTCTTCAAATGAATCTTGATCTTCAACTTATGGATTGGGAAGCCGCGCAAAAATATTTCACGGACGACAATACAGATATAATAATGAATATGGGCAGCGATTTGATAATAAACAACAAAGAAATAATAGCAACATTGCCGACAACCGAAAAACAATATGTTGTTTACGGACGAACAAGAATTTCATCAGTCGCAGAACTTTACGGCAGAAGAGTAGCCTCACTTCATCCTATGCCGGGTCTCGGTCTCGATGATGAAATTACATATGTCAATTCATACGAAAGGATATTTAAAGAATTAAAAGAAGGCGAAATTGAATTTGCAATCTGCCCCATTCAAGTCGGTACGGTTTTTTTGGAAAAATATGAAATTGATGATGTATTTCCGAGTTATGCGGTCATGCACGTTTACGGAACTCTTGCAATGCATCCCGAAGATACAATGTTGCGTGTCAATTTAAATGCAGTTTTGATTCAAATGCAGCAGGAAGGACGGCTTGCAGAATTGGATCGAAAATGGATAAGTCACCGTTACGAAAATATGACGCTTTCTGAAATGATTGAAAGTCGTCCGTGGCTGGTTGCGGCGATTGCTTTATCTTTTTTGATTGTTACGTTGTTAATTGTTTATATAATTGCACAATATCGAAATGCAAAGACGAGAGAAGCATATACAAAACGACTTCAAGCGAATATAGAAACGATAAACGAACAGCAGGAACGATTGAAAGAGCAGGCTGAAGAATTAATTGATGCGAAAATTAAAGCGGAAGAAAACAGCAAAGCAAAAACAAAATTTTTATTCAGCATGAGCCACGACATAAGAACACCGATGAATGCGATAATTGGATATATAGAATTGAGTAAGAGATTGCATAAAAAATGTGAAACATGTACGCGACCGAAATGTCCTGATGATATTCCGAATAAAATGCATGAATTTCTGAATAAAATAGGAGTATCGAGCGAACATCTTTTGGCGTTGATTAATGACGTATTGGAAATGGGACGAATTGAAAGCGGAAAGATGGAACTTGAGCCGACAGAAACGAATTTGGTACAAATTTTTGAAGAAGTGCGCGACATGTTTGAAACGCAAATGCAGACGAAGGATATAAAATTCATTGTCGATACTTCCTCAGTTAAAAATAAATATGTAATTTGTGATAAAAATCGTTTGAACCGCGTATTGTTGAATCTTCTTTCAAATGCTTACAAATTCACTCCAAAAGGCGGCGAAATTAACGTTAAATTATCTCAGCTCAATGATGATGAAAAATTCGGAGATTATGAATTCAGAGTAAAAGACACGGGAATAGGAATGAGTGCGGAATTTGCCGAAACGGTTTTTGAATCATTCACGAGAGAAAGAACTTCAACCGTCAGCGGAATACAAGGCACAGGCTTGGGAATGGCAATTACAAAAAATATCATCGACATGATGAAAGGCACTATCAAAGTTATAACTGCTCCCAATGAAGGAACCGAATTTGTCATCAATGTAAGATTTGAATTGCAGGAAAAATCGGAAATTGAAGAAGAAAGCAAAATTGCAGACGAAAATAAAAATATCGACTTCACGACGAAAAAACTTTTGCTTGCAGATGATATAGAAGTCAACAGAGAAATTGCAGTAATGATTTTGTCGCAAATAGGGTTTCAAGTTGAGACGGCAGTCAACGGTCAAGATGTCGTCGAAAAAATTTCAAATTCAAAAGTTGGCGATTTCGATGCGGTTTTAATGGATATACAAATGCCGGTTATGAATGGATATGATGCGACGCAAGCGATAAGAAAATTAGAAAATCCGCAGCTTGCAAACATTCCGATAATCGCAATGACTGCAAACGCATTCAGCGAAGACATTCAAGCGGCACTCAAAGCGGGAATGAACGATCACATAGCAAAACCCATCGACGTAAATAAAATGATGGAGACTTTAACGAGAGTCTTGACGAAAGTTTGATTTGTATGAATGAAGAGCAATCGAAATTAAATAAATATATGTCACAGATTGGCGCATGGTCAATGGCAGTCGGCGGAATTTTGGGCTGGGGTTCGTTCGTTATGCCCGGTACTGTATTTTTGCCGTTCGCAGGTCCTTTAGGCACAATCACAGGCATGACTTTGGGCGCAGTTTTAATTTTGTCTGTGGCAGTAAATTATCATTTTTTGATGAATCGTTATCCGGAATCCGGCGGCGCATTTTCATACATAAAAAATATTTTTGGTTACGATCACGGTTTTTTATGTGCGTGGTTTCTCGCAATCACTTATATTTCATTAATCTGGTCAAATTCAACTGCTGTTGCTTTAATCGGTCGGCGGCTTTTTGACGGATTTTTTAATTTTGGATTTCATTATCAAATTTTCGATTATGACATATATTTGACTGAAGTTGCAATTTCAATTATTGCTGTTTTAGTTTTTGTATTTATTTGTAATTTTAAAAAATTTGCCGTAAAAATTTTATCTGTTATGACATTGGCGATGTTGCCGATTGTAATTTTTATTCTTTGGCATGCAGTCGACGCTGTTGATTTAAAAGTTTTTGAGCCTTTATTTGTTCCGAATGAAGAGCCGATTGCTCAAATTTTAACTATTGTAACTTTTGCGCCGTTTGCATTCGTCGGATTTGAATCAATTTCAAATTCTGCACGTGAATTTAATTTTTCAATAAAAAAATCTTTCAAAATTATGGCGTTGGCAATTTTTTCAGGATTGTTGTTTTATATTTTGCTTGCAGAATTGGCCGTAACTGCTACCGCGGATGAATATTATAATTGGCGGTTTATGATTGCGGAATTGCCTTATCTTCGAGGAGCAAATTCTCTGCCGACTGCCGCTGCCGCTTATAAATTTTTGGGTTCAAGCGGTCTTATACTTCTTGCAATCGTTTTATTTTTTACATTAACGACAAGTTTAATTTCTTTTTTTACTGCGACGAGTCGTCTTCTCTGTTCAATGGCAAATGAAAAAATTGCTCCTCAACTGCTCGGAAAAATTGAAAACGGAACTCCAAAAAATGCCTTAATTTTTATCGCCGCAATTTCAATTTTAATTCCGTTTCTCGGCAGAACTGCAATAGACTGGTGTATTGACATTACATCAATCGGAGCCGACATTGTGTATGCTTATATTTCGGCAGCGACTTACAAATTAGCAAAAAATGAAAATTTGACAAAAATTAAAATCACCTCCGTAACAGGAATGATTTTTTCTTTTGTATTCGGATTGTTTTTATTGATTCCAAATTTATTGTCGGTTACAACGATGGCAGCGGAATCATATTTTATATTGGTAGTCTGGAGCATTTTGGGATTTATATTTTTCAGGAGATTGCTCAATGAAGATAAAGATAATCGTTTAGGCAAATCGGTTGTTATTTGGGTTGTAATGATGTTCATAATATTTTTTGAATCGACAATGTGGATTCGACAGGCAAATAATCAATCGGTTGAATCACTCATTCAAAATATAAATAAGTTTTATACCGATGAATGGAAAGAATACGGCGTTAAACGTGAACGCTATCGAAAAAGTCGCGAGGAATATTTTTTAAAATTGCAGCTTAACGGAATCAGAGCCAATCTTTTGGATCACAGTATCATTCAAACGATTTTGATTGTAATCACTTTGGCGGTAATGTTCAATGTATTTTCGATTATGCGCCGTCGAGAAGAAAAAGCAGAATTTGATAAAATAAATGCCGAAGAGAGCAATCGAGCGAAAACATTATTTTTGTCGAACATGAGCCATGACATAAGAACGCCGATGAATGCGATAATAGGTTATACGACTTTGGCCCGGCGTGAAGGTGTAACATTTGAAGAGACGAAAGATTTTTTGAATAAAATTGAATCATCAAGTAAACATTTGCTTGCATTGATTAATGATGTATTGGAAATGAGCAGGATAGAAAGCGGCAAAATGGAACTTGAACTTGTCGGGACGGATTTAATCAAAACGATGAACGAAGTTCGGGACATGTTTGAAACGCAAATGAGCAGCAAAAAAATAAAATTTGTCGTCGATACATCAGAAATAAAAAATCGTTATGTACTTTGCGACAAGCACAGACTCAATCGCGTTCTTTTAAATTTGTTGAGCAATGCTTATAAATTTACTTCTGAAGGCGGAGAAGTTAAAGTTAAATTTTCGCAGACGGACGACGAAGGAAATTATAAATTGAGCGTGAAAGACAACGGAATCGGAATGAGTGAAGAATTTGCAAAAAAAGTTTTCGATGCATTTGAAAGAGAAAAAACGTCAACAGTAAGCGGAATACAGGGAACAGGCTTGGGCATGGCGATAACGAAAAGCATAATTGAATTGATGGGCGGCGAAATAGAAGTAAAAACGGAACTGAATAAGGGCACGGAATTTATAATTAAATTAAAATTTGAAATTGATGACGAAATTAAAGAAGTTGAAACGGAAGAAAAAATTTCAGAGGAAGAAAAGACAAACGACAAGCCGAAAAAATTATTGCTGGCAGAAGATATAGAAGTAAATCGAGAAATAGCGACGATGATATTAATGCAGGCGGGATTTTTGGTTGATACGGCGGTGAATGGAAAAGACGCGGTTGAAAAAGTAAAAGCGTCAAAAGCCGGCGATTACGATTTAATATTGATGGATATACAAATGCCGATTATGAACGGATACGAGGCGGCGCAGGAAATCCGAAAAATTGCCGATGAAAAACTTTCAAAAATTCCGATAGTAGCGATGACGGCGAATGCTTTCAGCGAAGATATACAAAATGCAAAAGCCGCAGGAATGAACGATCATATTGCAAAACCTATTGATGTCGGCAAGATGATGGAAACGGTAAATAAATATTTGAATTGAGAGAAGGAAAAAAATTTTGAACGAGACAGAAAAAACAAAACTGCTTGAGCAAATGGAAGAAGAAAATCTGCGAAGAGCAAAAGTTATTGAAGGCTTGAGTGTCGGATTTGTTTCAATATATTTGTTGAATTTGGACAGCGGCAGCATACATCCTTACAGATTGAAAACAGACAATTTCAAAACAATTTCGGATGATTTGAAGTCGGCAGATTGGAGAGAAATTTTTTCCGAATATGCAAAACGTCATGTAATTTTAGAAGATCAAAAAAATTATACGCAGGAAGTATCGGCGGAAAGAATCAGCGAAAGAATAAAAAAAGAATCGTCATATAAAATCAATTACAGATGTCGGGAATCGGACGGAAATATAACTTATATGGAATTGTCGATAGTAAAAGTGGCGGACGAAAAATTTCGGCATCATGTAATAATGGGTTATCGCGACATAACGGATCAAGTATTGAGAGTACAAAAAGAAATGGCGGACAAAATAAGAATAGAGGCAGAACTTGAAAGAGAAAAGCATGCAAACGAAATAAAGTCGTCATTTTTATTCAGCATGAGTCACGATATAAGAACGCCGATGAATGCGATAATGGGATTTACGGCATTGGCGAAGAGACATTTGAACGAAACTGAAAAATTAAAAAATGACTTAGACAAAATAGACGATTCAAGTCGTCACATGATGGCGTTGATAGATGATCTTTTGGAAATGAGCAAAATAGAATACGGACGACTTGAATTGCGTTCGGAATCATGTAATTTAAAAGATGAATTGGAAACAATCGTTGATATGTTTAAAGTGCAGACGGAAGAAAAAAATATAACGATTGAAAAAATTTTTGAAATGCCTGACAATGAAGTTTATGTTGATACATTGAGATTCAGGCGAGTGATGAGCAATCTTTTAAGCAATGCGGTAAAATTTACTCAACCGAACGGAATTATAAAATTGAGCGCAAGTCAAAAAAAAGTATCGGAATCGGGTTATGCGAGATTTGAATTTAAAGTAACAGATAACGGCGTTGGAATGAGTGAAGATTTTATGCGTCGAATGTACGAAGCATTTGAGAGAGAAGAAACTTCAACACAAACGGGATATATCGGTACAGGATTGGGCTTGACGATTTCAAAAAGACTTTTAGATATAATGGGCGGATCAATATCGGTCAAGAGTCAAAAAGGAAAAGGCTCGACATTCAAAGTAGATTTGCCGTTGAAATTATCGAAACATATTGACAAAAAATCAAGCGTTATGGAACAATCGGAATATAAAGCAATCGGAACACACAGAATATTGTTAGTTGAAGATATAGAAGTCAACAGAATGCTTGCGGAAACGATTTTGACTGAAAGCGGATTTTTGGTTGAATCGGTGCCGGACGGTTGTGACGCGGTAGATGCAGTAAAAAATAAACCGCCGTGCTATTATGATTTGGTACTTATGGATATACAAATGCCGGTGATGAACGGATACGAGGCAACGCGGGCAATTCGATCACTCGGAAGAGAAGACACAAACAGATTGCCGATAATAGCCCTGAGTGCCAATGCACGCGAACAAGACAAGCAAATGAGCATGGAAAGCGGAATGGATTCGCACGTTGCAAAACCGTTTGACATTGCGCACCTTATAGCAACTATCAATGATCATATTATCAAGGGGAAAGTATGATGGATAAAAATCAGCTTGAAATGATTGAAAAAGAAAATCGCGAGTCGCAGGAGCAAAAATATTTCGATCTTCAAGAACAGCATAAAATACTTTCGGACGCATTAAAACAAGCGCAGCATGCCAACAGAGCAAAGACGACATTTTTAAATAATATGAGCCACGATATAAGAACGCCGATGAATGCGATAATGGGCTTTGCGACGCTGGCATTAAATCATTTGGATAATCGCGAATTGGTGAAAGATTATTTGTCGAAAATACTCACCTCAAGCAAACATTTATTATCGCTGATAAATGATGTATTGGACATGAGTAGAATCGAAAGCGGCAAAGTCAGAATTGAAGAACATGAATGTAATTTATCTGATATAATGCGCGATTTGAAAGCAATAGTTCACTCGGACATAAAGTCAAAGCGAATAAAATTTAATATAGATACACTTGACGTGATACACGAAGATATTTTTTGTGATAAATTGAGATTGAATCAAATATTGTTGAATTTACTCAGCAATTCATTTAAATTTACGGCACCGGGAGGAATAATAAGCGTAAGAATAATAGAAAAAAGCGGAGCACCTGAAGGAAAAGCGTCATATATATTCAAGGTTAAAGATACAGGCATAGGAATGAGCAAAGAATTTCAAAAGCATGTATTTGAACCGTTTGAAAGAGAACGTTCATCAACGGTAAGCGGAATACAAGGGACAGGTTTGGGTATGGCGATAGCGAAAAATATTGTCAATATGATGAACGGCGAAATATCGGTTGAAAGCGAAGAAGGCAAAGGAACGGAATTTACATTAAAATTTACATTTAAATTGGCAAGTCAGCAGCGAGTAATCGGAAAAATAGAAGAAATAGAAGGCAGTCGCGTATTGATAGCGGACGACGATTTTAATACATGTGCAAGCCTTTCAAAAATGCTGGCGAGTATAGGACTTAGATCGGAATGGACGGCATCGGGCGAAGAGGCAATTTTAAGAACGAAACTTGCAATCGAGCAGGAAGATCCGTTTTTTGGATACATAATAGACTGGCTGATGCCTGATTTGAACGGAATAGAGGCAGTCAGAAGAATAAGACGAATAATCGGTGATGGACATCCGATGATAATAATGACGGCTTACGATTGGGCAGATGTTGAAGAAGAAGCTAAAAACGCAGGTGTAACTGCATTTTGTTCAAAACCGTTATTTTTATCTGATTTGCAACAATTACTTTTGAAATACAGCAAAAATATAACATCAGTAAAATTTCCTGAAAAAGAAGAAAATAAAGGATTTTTTGTTGAAGAATTTAAAGGTAAAAGAATACTTTTAGCGGAAGACATGGAAATGAATCAGATATTGGCATCAACAATTTTAAATGAAATGGGCTGTGACGTAGAAATAGCAGATAATGGAGCGATTGCGGCAGAAAAAATAAAAAAATCAAAATACGACGCGATATTAATGGATATTCAAATGCCGGTTATGAATGGATACGAGGCGGCAAAAATTATAAGAGCAATGAAAGGAGAAAGATTTAAAACGATACCTATAATAGCAATGACGGCGAATGCGTTTGATGAAGATCGACAAAAAGCGATAGAATCGGGAATGAATGGACATTTAGGCAAGCCGATAGAAATAGATAAATTGCGTGCGACATTAATGAAATGTTTTTCAGGCAAATTAAACGACAGGAGATTTTAAATTATGCCTATTTATAATGCAAAATTACTTGAAATAAATTCTGCTGAAGTATTGAGATACGCAGGTCTTCACAAAGTTAGAGAGTTTGATAAAAAAATTTTAAATGAGGCGTGTGAAGAGGCACTATTGTTGATTAAAATCAAAGGAATTTGGGAAATATATAATTATGACTATGAAAATCAAACAATTTTATCTGAACTGCCATTTAAAATTGAAGGAAAATCAATAGGGAATCATTTAAAAAATTGTGATAAAGTTATTTGTATAGCGGTAACGATTGGAGAAGATATAACAAATGAAGTATCTGCGCAGTTTGAAAAAGGAAATTATTTTTTTTCTGTATTACTTGACGCTGCGGCAACTTCAGCAGTCGAACAAGCAGCAGATGCAATGGAAAAGTATATTGAACAACAAATGTCACGAGACGGTTATAATATGAAATGGCGATTTAGTCCGGGTTATGGAGATTGGTCTTTGAATCAACAGCCGGATTTATTTCGTCTTTCAAATGCCGCTGAAATTGGAATAAATCTTTCAGAAACTATGATGATGATTCCGCGAAAATCGGTAACGGCAGTAATCGGACTTATCAAAAAAGATAAACAAGGCAAAAAACATAAAGCAGTATCTGATTGTCAATCTTGTGATAAAACTGATTGTTCTGCAAGACGAATTTAATAAAATGGGAGTAAAAAAATGCTGATAAATAACAAGCAAGCAATAATGGAAGGAATAAGAGACGGCACACCTATAGGACTTGGATATTTTGTTGTCTCGTTTACTTTGGGTATAGCTGCGAAAAATGCAGGTTTGACCCCATTTCAAGGATTTTTAACAAGTTTTTTCAATAATGCTTCAGCCGGAGAATATGCAGCGTTTACGGTAATAGCCGCAGATGCTTCATATTTGGAAATGGCTTTGATAACTTTGGTTGCCAATGCTCGTTATATGTTGATGAGTATGGTTTTGAGTCAAAAATTTTCACGTGAAACGAAATTTTTTCATAGAATTTTTGTCGGCTTTGATGTAACCGATGAAATTTTTGGAATTACAGTTGCACGGAAAGGATATTTAAATCCGTTTTATAATTATGGTGCGATGTTGGTTGCATTACCGGGCTGGTCACTCGGAACGGCTTTGGGAATTGTTGCCGGAAATGTATTGCCGATACCTGTTGTAAGTGCTTTAAGTGTTGCGCTTTACGGAATGTTTTTAGCTGTGATAATTCCACCGGCACGAAATGACAGAACAATCGCTGTTGCAATAATTGTAAGTTTTATTTTGAGTTTTATTGCCACATATATTTTTGATGATGTTTCAGCCGGTACAAGAACGATTATATTAACGATTTTAATTGCCGGAATTGCGGCGATAATTTTCCCAGTTAATAAAGAGGTTTAATTTAAATTATGTCACATGAAATTTATATTTACATCTTAATTATGAGTGCAGTAACTCTTGCAATTCGTATATTACCTTTAACTTTAATAAGGCATGAAATAAAAAACCGTCATATCCGCTCTTTTTTGTATTATGTTCCTTATGTAACTTTGGCGGTTATGACTTTTCCTGCAATTTTAAATTCAACACAAATGCAATTTTCAGGCGGACTTGCTCTCATCATCGGAATTATTTCAGCTTGGCTCGGTGCAAGTCTTTTTCAAGTCGCTTCTTTATGTTGTATTATAGTTTTTGTTTCAGAGTATTTTTTACTTTGAATTTTTAATAATTGTTCTTCTTCTTTTTTATTTTTGAAGATTTTGATTTGGATATTTCGCTCAAAAGTTCGGGATTTTCAAAACGATTCCCTAAAATTTTTATCTGCCATTTTCTTATGTCACCTAAAAATTTGGGAATTTTTTCTTTTCCGAGACGAACAACAAAAGCACCTCGAAAAAAATCTATAATGCCGATTCTATTATCTTCCAATGAAATAATATCATCTTCATAAATTTCATTATCATCACGATCGAAAAAACCTGTAAATTGTCCGACTGTTTGAGGATCAACTCTGTATCCTTCATAACCATTCTCATAAACAAAAATATGTGCTTGTGGACCTGGATCACCATACGTTCCGCGTTTTAAATAAAATCCGTAAATCCAAACTTGCTTAACTTCACCGCTGAATATTTGAAATTTTTTCAATCCACGAAATTTAATTTCTCTTTCTGCCATTAAGAACACCTCTGTTTTCTTTTTATAACGTTAAAATTTTAATATTCTTCATTTAAAAAATCAAAAATTGAAAAAATTTTAATGCCGTTATAATTTTTTATTGTCGGAGGCTCTGCCGATATAATTATTTTATTATTTTCTCCTTCAATGCGCCTGAGAGGAGGCAATACTTTTTTTAAAACAGTTTTATCATTTATATTTGCAACCGCTTGAAAATAAAAAGGTTGAGAATCTTTAAAAGCTACGAAATTTATTTTTGATTTGTTAAATTTTCCTATAAATATATCAAAATCTCTTCTCAATAATTCAAGATATACAATATTTTCAATTATAAATTTATTTTCATTATCTTTAAAATCACAAAGGAAATTTCTTATACCTAAATCGGCACAATACATTTGTTCAGATCCATGTATTTTTTCTTTATTTTTTATGTCATATCTTGCCACTCTATAAAATAAGCCTGATTCACTAATCATCTTTAAATAATTGCTTAAAGTATATCCATTAGTTATTTTGCCAACATTTTCAAGGTACGAATAAATAATATTTGGTGTAATTGATTTACCTATGTTTAATGCCAAACATTTATTTATTTCATCAACCAATTCAACATCACGAACAGCATAACGTGCAACAATATCTTTATTCAAAATTTTATGATACAATCCTGAAAGCAATTCTGGTAAAATTTTTGATTTCTCTTGAATTTGTGTATTAAAAGGTAATCCGCCATATTTTAAATATTGCCGATAAAGATTTTCAATATTTTTTTCTTTTTGTTTTGAAAAAATTTTTATATAATCTTTAAAAGATCTAGTTTGTAATTTTATTTCCTCGTAATGCTCCGATAATAAATTCAGAAATGTTTCCGAAATTATTCCGTTATTTGAATTCACAATATATATATCTACAGGCAAGCCTACAAAAAAAGCATTAATTGTTTTTTCCCAGCCTTCCACTCTTTGAATTTCATCAAAAATTAAATAAGCCTGTTCAAGATACGCTATCTTCCCATTTACGTATTCATAGAGTTGTTGAAAATTATAGATTTCCTTCATTTCATCAAAATTTAAATAAATGATATTTTCAGAAGGTATATTTTCGTTTTTTAAAACATTGATAAATGCAAGCAAAAGGTTCGTTTTACCTGTTCCGCGCATACCTGTAATTACTTTTATTGAAAAATTATCTTTAGACTTCTGCAGTTTATCAAGATACAGCGTATAATCCAACATTAAAATTCACCTCTCATTTTTTTGTTTATTTTATAACATATAATTATTTTTGGCAAGCATAGAAGGAAATTTAAAATTAAAATAGAAACATTATATAAGAAAATTTAAAAATAAACTTTTATTTCAAGGAAAGGGATGAATTATGCAATATACTTTAAAAAATGATATTCTTAAAATAATTGTTGACGATCATGGTGCAGAACTCAAATCTATAATCGGACTTTCCGACAATACCGAATATCTTTTTGACGGGAATCCGAAATGGTGGAAATATACTTCACCTGTTTTGTTCCCAATCGTTGGAAAATTAAACAATGGTAAATATCGTTTTAATGGAAAAGAATACAGCTTACCAGGACACGGATTTGGCAGAATTTCAAATTATAAATGCCTAAATCAAGAGAATAATAAAATTGATTTTGTTCTTGATTGGAATGAGGAGACTTTTAAGAATTATCCATTTAAATTTTGTTTAAAAATTTCATATATCTTGAGTGATAATAAAGTTAAAAATGTTTGGTCTGTAAAAAATGTTGATAATAAACTAATGTATTTTTCAATAGGTGCTCATCCTGCTTTGAAATGCCCTATAGAAAAAAATGAAAATTTTAACGACTGTTATTTAAAATTTAATGTTCCAGAAAAATCTTCGCGTATACTTCTTGATTCAAGCGGTGCTTTAACCAATAACAGAATTCCGATTATTGACGGTACTGAATTAAATTTAAATTATGAAATGTTTAAAGATGATGCACTCATTTTTGACGATTTAAAATCTGATGAAATTTCAATTTGTTCACATAAGAGCAGCAAATCAATAACCATTCAAGCTAAAAATTTTCAATTTTGGGGAATTTGGACTCCTGACAAAGGCGGTGCACCTTTTCTGTGTATTGAGCCTTGGCACGGACATGCCGATTTTGTTAATTTTCAAGGTGATATTAAAGAAAAAGACGGTATTAATACTCTTTCACCGAATGAAATTTTTAACAGCGAATATTCTTTCATTATTAATGAATAATTTTTATGGTGTAAATATAAAGATTAAAAACTCTCCGAATTTTCTATTGATTATCGGGGTGTTTTTTAAATTTTAAAAAATTTTTTTAAAGAAGGCGAATTGTTACAATGGAAGAAACTACCGTTGAAATATTATCTCCGTTTTTATCAAATTTACTTATATTTGTGAGTTTGGTCTTAAGTATAATTCTTTTAACAGCGTTTTCTTACATTTGGTCTATGTATAAACAGGAAAAAACAACTGTTGAGGAAATTACGAAAAATTTGAAAGAATTATCAAAAAGAGTAAAAAATTTGGAATCTATTATAAATGATC
>CAJOPN010000017.1 GCA_905236285.1 uncultured Selenomonadaceae bacterium
AGGTGATAAAATGAATAAAAATATCAATTCTAAAATGATTATCAAAAATACTTCGGTACTTCGACACAACGGAGATGTTCAATCGGCTGACATCATAATCGAAGACGATAAAATTGCATTCGTCGGAAGAGTAGTCAACGGCAATGTTTTGGCCGATCACGTTAAAAATCTCAAAATAATTGACGGCAAAGGAAAATTGGCAGTACCCGGATTTGTCAACGCTCACACTCATGCGTCAATGACTCTTCTGCGCAGTTTTGCCGACGATAAAAAATTGATGGATTGGCTGCAGCAAGATATTTGGCCGATTGAAGCGAAAATGACACGCGAAGATATTTATATCGGTGCGGCACTTGCGGCAGTTGAAATGATTCGTTCTGGGACAACTTCATTTGCGGATATGTACGGTCCTTATATGGACGAAGTTGCAAAAGTCGTTGATGAATCGGGAATGAGAGGAGTACTTTCACGCGGTTTGATCGGAGTTGCTGACGGCGATAAGAAATTGCAGGAAAATATTGAACTGTTCAAAGAATTTCATAACTCATCAGACGGAAGAGTTACGGTAATGTTCGGACCTCATGCAATTTATACTTGTCCGCCGGAATATTTGATTAAGGTTGCAAATGCCGCTTCAGAACTTGGTGCAGAAATTCATATTCACATGAATGAAACTTTAGACGAAATTGATCAATGTCTCAAAAATTACGGCAAAAGACCTTTTGAAGTTGTCAACGATACGGGACTTTTTGATTTGGGAACTCTCGCTGCTCACTGCGTACATCTCAGCAATTCAGAAATTGAAATCATCAAAGAAAAAAATATTCGTGTCGCTCACAATCCGGGCTCAAATATGAAACTCGCAAGCGGAATTGCTCCGATTCAAAAACTCATTGATGAAGGAATAATTGTTGCACTCGGAACTGACGGCGCATCTTCAAACAATAATCTTGACATGCTTGAAGAAATTAAACTTGCCGCACTTTTGCATAAAGTTAAAAATCTTGATCCGCTTGCAATTCCTGCTGAGACCGCTTTGAAACTCGGAACCGAAAACGGAGCTGCGGCAATCGGTTTGAAAAATGTCGGCAGAATTGAAAAAGATTTTAAAGCCGATATTGTTCTTTACGATATGAAAGGCGTTGAATGGCAGCCGCGTTATAATCCGATTTCGTTACTCGTTTACAGCGCAAATTCCACTTCCGCCGATACGGTAATTGTTGACGGAAAAGTTCTAATGGAACACGGCGAATTGAAAACTCTCGACGAAGAAAAAATTATTTTTAATTTCAATCAATGTTTCGGACGACTCACAGGATATTATCTTTAATTAATGGGAGGAATTTTTTTGTATTCAAAAGTTGATTCAAATTTGGATTTTGTAAGCCGCGAAAAGGAAGTTTTGGAATTTTGGAAGGAAAACGACATTGCAAAAAAAGCAGTCTCGCAGCGTGAAGGCTGTCCCGATTATACATTTTACGACGGTCCTCCGACTGCAAACGGTCAACCTCATATCGGTCACGTTTTGACTCGCGTTATCAAAGATTTATTTCCGCGTTATCACTCAATGAAAGGTCAAAAAGTTTTAAGAAAAGCCGGCTGGGATACTCACGGCTTGCCTGTTGAAATTGAAGTTGAAAAATTAATTGGAATCAGCGGCAAAGATCAAATTGAAAATTACGGGATTGAACCATTCATCAAAAAATGCCGCGAATCTGTCTGGAAATATAAAGGCATGTGGGAAGAATTTTCTGATGTCGTCGGATTTTGGGCAGATATGAACGATCCTTACATCACTTACGAAAATAATTACATTGAATCATGCTGGTGGGCACTTAAAAAAATTTTTGAAAAAGGATTGCTTTACAAAGGTCACAAAGTAATTCCGTATTGTCCACGCTGCGGCACTCCTCTTTCATCTCACGAAGTCGCTCAAGGTTACAAAGATGTAAAAGAACGTTCGGCAATGGTTAAATTCAAAGTCAAAGACGATGATTCTTATTTTCTTGCCTGGACTACAACGCCTTGGACTCTTCCGTCGAATTTGGTTTTGTGCGTCAATCCGAAAGTTGATTACGTAAAAATTCAAATCGACAATGAAAAATATATTTTGGCTGAGGCACTCATTAAATCGGTTTTTGAAGATGCCGAATATAAAATCCTCGAAAAATATAAAGGCAAAGATTTGGAATATAAGGAATATGAACCGTTGTATCCTTTTGCGAATGAAATTGTAAAAAAATCCGGCAAGAAAGCATTTTTTGTGACATGTGATGATTATGTCACGACCGAAGACGGAACGGGAATTGTTCATTGTGCTCCCGCATTCGGTGAAGATGATAATCGTGTCTGCAAAAAATATGATACGCCGTTCATTCAATTTGTTGATGCAAAAGGAAACATGACGGCTGAAACGACATGGGCAGGAACTTTTGTTAAGGATGCCGATCCTTTGATTCTCGATGATTTAAAAAAATCCGGAAAACTTTTAAGAGCTCCGAAATTTGAACATTCATATCCGCATTGCTGGAGATGTGACACGCCTTTGATTTATTATGCTCGCGAATCATGGTTTATCAAAATGACTGCCGTTCGTGATGAACTTCTCAAAAATAATGATACGGTTAATTGGATTCCTCCTGCAATCGGCAAAGGTCGTTTCGGTGACTGGCTCGAAAATGTTCAGGATTGGGGAATAAGCCGCAATCGTTACTGGGGAACTCCATTAAATATTTGGCAATGTGAATGCGGTCATTTTCATTCAATCGGATCAATCGAAGAACTTAAAAAACTTTCAAAAAATTGTCCCGATGATATTGAATTGCACAGACCTTATGTCGATAATGTCACAATCGAATGTGAAAAATGTCATCACGAAATGCACAGAGTTCCCGAAGTTATTGATTGCTGGTTTGACAGCGGCGCAATGCCTTTTGCTCAATGGCATTATCCTTTTGAAAATAAAGATATTTTTGATGAAAGATTTCCTGCAGATTTTATTTCGGAGGCTGTCGATCAAACTCGCGGCTGGTTTTATTCATTGATGGCAATTTCAACTTTGCTTTTCGACAAATCGCCTTTCAAA
Source organism: uncultured Selenomonadaceae bacterium (assembly GCA_905236285.1). GTDB lineage: Bacteria > Bacillota > Negativicutes > Selenomonadales > Selenomonadaceae > Quinella. The sequence continues at coordinate 3,086 of CAJOPN010000017.1, forward strand.
AATTGTATCGTACTCGGTCATGTGCAGGATAAAGACGGACAAAAAATGTCTAAGTCAAAAGGCAATGCAGTCGATCCGATGACTGAATTGAAAGCTCACGGCGCAGATGCAATTCGCTGGTATTTTTATGTTAATTCTGCTCCTTGGCTGCCGAATCGTTATCACGAAGGTGCAGTTAAAGAATGTCAAAGGAAATTTTTGGGTACCCTTTGGAATACTTACGCCTTTTTCGTTTTGTATGCAAATATTGACGATTTCGACGCGGCAAAATTTAAAATTGATTATGAAAAATTGAGCGTCATGGATAAATGGTGTCTTTCAAGGTTGAACACGACAATTAAAACCGTCGATGAATATTTGTCGGATTATAAAGTTACCGAATCGGCAAAATGTCTGCAGGATTTCGTTGAAGAACTTTCAAATTGGTATGTCAGAAGAAGTCGTGCAAGATTTTGGGCGAAAGGAATGGAGCAGGATAAAATTAATGCTTATATGACACTTTATACTGCACTTGTAAATTTATCAAAAGCCGCCGCTCCTCTGGTTCCGTTCATCAGCGAAAATATTTACAGAAATTTGGTCTGTTCGATTGACAAATCTGCTCCGATAAGTGTTCATCTCTGCGATTATCCCGGTGTTGACGAATCTTTCATTGATAAAAATCTTGAAGAGAATATGGAACTTCTTTTGAAAATTGTCACACTCGGACGTGCTGCAAGAAATGAATCAAATATTAAAAATCGTCAGCCGCTTTCAGAAATGTTCGTCAAGTCGTCGGCATTGCCTGAATTTTTCGTTGAGATTATCGCAGATGAATTGAACGTCAAAAAAGTTGAATTTAAAGACGATATGAGCGCATTTATTAATTATAACATCAAGCCGAATTTCAGAACATTGGGCAAAAAAGTCGGTAAACTTATGCCGAAAGTTAAAGCCGCTTTAAATGATGTTGATGCAGCCGCCGCAAAATCTCAACTTGATTCAAACAATGAATTTGCTTTGAATATTGACGGCGAAAAAATTATTTTTAATGCTGAGGACATTGAAATTTCAATCAGTCAGGCTGAAGGATTTAATTGTCAAAAATCGGGAGAAGTTACAATCGCATTGAATACATCTCTCACGAAAGATTTGATTGATGAAGGTTTTGTTCGCGAAATCATTTCAAAAATTCAAAATCTCCGCCGCGAATCAAATTTTGAAGTTACGGATCACATTGAATTAAATGCTTTCGGAAATGATAAACTCGTTCAAATTATGAAAAATTTTGAAAGCGAAATTAAAAGAATTGTCCTTGCAGATGAAATTGTTTACTCCGAAAATTCCGATGCGAAAATTTTAAATATTAACGGTGAAGAAATTTCAATCTCTGCAAAAGTGATTTAAAAAAATAAAAATCTGCACACTAAAAAAGCTGTCTTCAAGAATTTTTTCCGTCTGACAGCTTTTTTTATATGTAATTTTTAAATTCGACTTTGAAAATCATTTGTCGGCACTGCTTCCAAGAAGAGATTTAATCTCGTAGAAAGCTTCTTTGTTGTTTTCTCCTTCAATACTGAGAACCAAACTTTTGCCAGGCATGATTCCGAGATTCATCAAACTGATGATGCTTTCATTTGTACCGGTTTTTTTGCCGCTGATGATTTTAATTTTTGTATTGGTCTCGTCGGCAATTTTTTTAACTCTTGCGCTTTCTCTTGCACCAAGAACATTTTCTGCAACCATCATAAAACTTACTGACGCATTATTTTTTGTTTCAACAACGTGATTATTATTTCTGATTAATTTGAATGCTCTTTTCATTGTAATCATCTCCAAGATTGAATAACAAGTTAAAAATTATTTTTTGTCGCACTTCCCTGTCGACGCGTGAATGATACCAAAAATTTTTTTATTTTGCAAGCGGCAATTATTATTGTTTGTTATCAAATTCATTCGTGATTTGTTCCGATTTTGTTTGACATTCGTTTTTGTTGCCGTTATAATTGCGTCAAGGAGTGATCTTTTTGAAAAATTTGAAACGTACTAATGTTTGTGGCGAAATTCGCAAAAGTGATGTTGACAAGGAGGTGATACTCAGCGGCTGGGTTAGTCGCAGAAGAGATCATGGCGGATTGATTTTTGTTGATTTACGCGATCGTAGCGGAATTGTTCAAATCGTTTTTGATGAGGCGGCGATCGGTGCAGAATCGTTCGATGTTGCCGAAACATTGCGCAATGAATTTGTAATTCAAGTTAAAGGAAATGTTCGCGCAAGAAGTGAGGAAACAATCAATCCGAAGATGGAGACAGGCGAAATTGAAATTGTTGTAAATGAATTGGAAATTCTCAATAAATCAAAAACACCGCCGTTTTATATTCAAGACAATATTGATGTTGATGAAAATGTTCGTCTTAAATATCGTTATCTTGATTTGCGTCGACCGGAAATGCAGAAAAATTTGATGTTGAGACACAAAGTCACTATGATAATGAGAAATTATCTTGACAAAAACGGATTTTTGGAAATTGAAACGCCTATGCTCTGTCGAAGCACGCCTGAAGGTGCTCGCGATTTTCTCGTGCCGTCAAGATTAAATCCCGGTCAATTTTATGCTCTTCCTCAATCGCCGCAGATTTTCAAACAGCTTTTAATGGTCAGCGGACTTGAGAGATATTTTCAAATTGTAAGATGTTTCCGTGATGAAGATTTGAGAGCAGATCGTCAGCCGGAATTTACTCAGCTTGATATTGAAACTTCATTTTTGGATCAAGACGACATTTTGAAAATCATGGAAGGTCTCGTTAAAGATATTTTTGAAAAATCAATCGGCGAAAAAATTGAAATTCCGTTTAAGCGCATGAGCTGGCAGGAGGCAATGGACAGATTCGGAAGTGACAAGCCTGATTTGCGTTTCGGCATGGAATTGATGGACATTTCCGAATATGTCAAAGGCTCTGATTTTAAAGTGTTCAATTCGGTACTTGAGAGCGGCGGACAAATCAAAGTCATAAAAGTTGAAGGATATGCAGATATTCCGCGCAGAGAACTTGACGGACTTGTGCAGTATGTTCAGACTTACGGCGCAAAAGGTCTTGCCTGGATTCAATATTCACACGAAGGTATCAAATCGCCTTTCAAGAAATTTTATTCCGATGAAACTTTTGAAAAAATAAGAGTTGCAACAAATTCTGAAGTCGGAGATTTATTGCTGGTAGTCGGAGATAAATCTTCGGTAGTCGCGCAGGCACTCGGTGAACTTCGTTTGGAAATGGCACGCCGCAGAAATTTAATTGATCCGAATAAACTTTGTTTCGTCTGGATTGTTGATTTCCCGATGTTTGAATACTCCGAAGAGGACAAACGTTTCAAGGCAATGCACCATCCTTTCACAATGCCGCGTAAAGAAGATTGGAATTTGCTCGATAATCCGAATGAACTCGGAAAAATTCGTGCGGACGCTTACGACATAGTTTTAAACGGTGTTGAAGTAGGCGGCGGCTCATTGAGAATTTATCAAAAAGATTTGCAGCAGAAAGTTTTCAAGGCAATCGGATTGACTGAGGAAGAGGCACGCGCAAAATTCGGTTTCCTGCTTGACGCTTTCGAGTACGGACCTCCTCCACACGGCGGAATTGCTTTTGGTCTCGACAGATTAATTATGTTGATGGCGAAAAGAAAATCAATTCGTGATGTAATTGCATTTCCGAAAACTCAATCTGCAATCGATCC
>CAJOPN010000018.1 GCA_905236285.1 uncultured Selenomonadaceae bacterium
AGTGCCGATTGCTTTGCGTACTCAATGGCTTCGGCTTTTTTTATCTGTTCATCTATGGCGTTGGAATTTTCAAGATCGCTTGAAGAAGCCGTCAATATTGCTGAATATTCATTGAGAAAGTTGAAATAAGGGCTGTTTACGCCGTCTTCAAAAATACTTCTCAAAGTTGCGTCGTCGTTGAAAATATTTTGATAGAAGTTTTGAACTTCAGACTCCATTTGTTCGATAACGGAATTAAAATCGTTCTCGGATATTTGATTTTTTTCGTCGGTAATGTCAAAACCGTTTAAAACAGCTCCTTTAATTTTATTGCAGTCAATAACGGCGTTTTCTCCTTCGTTGACAATAACATTATCTTCATCGGAATCAAAATTTTCATCAGCTTGTATTGTTGCCGCCAAACCTTCATTTTTTAAAGTTTGCTGTCCGTTTCCAATCATAAAAACTACGTTGGCGCCGTAATTTTCAAGAATTTTGTCGCCGTCTCCTGCTTTAATCGTAACATCCGAATCGGCATTTTGAACGGTATCGTTGCCGCTCCCCAAATTTATAACAAGAGAATTTGACGCGCCGATCGTGCTTGATAAACTGTCGAAGGTTTCAGCCGCCACGGCTTTTACCGTGACGATTCCGTTTAAAATTCCGACAAAATCACTTTCATTACTGGATTGTAAAGTTAAATTTGTTCCTTCGTTTTTAATCGTGAAATTTCCCGAATCGGCAATGATTGAATTATTTTTGCCGTAATTTTCAACGGTATCATCACCGCCGCCGGGCATAATGAGCATTGCAATTCCGCCGACCAAAACAGAGTCATTGCCGTCACCTGAATTGACGGTCATATTTTCGCCCGAGCAATCCAGAAAATTATTTCCGCCGCTTGCAGATACGACACCTTGAATTCCACCGATAATTATACTGTCATTTCCGAAACCTGTATTTATCGTTGCAAAATCCCCGGAGCTGAAAACGGTATTATCACCGTTACCGAAATTTATCTCGGCATGTGAATTTTCATTTGAAACGAAATCTCCCACATCGTCGGCGTCAAGAAAAAATTTTACGTATTCGCCGCGATTGGTAACGCTGTCTTGTCCTGCACCCGAACGAACGGTAATTTCAGTGCCGACAATAAAAAAATTATCGTTGCCTGAACCGGAAGAAATTGTTACGTTACGACCGCCGCTGTTTACGTAATTATCTCCTTCGCCCGCGTCAATGAAAATATTTTTCGGTGTAGGCTGTCCGTCGGCAAACTGTGTCAAATCATTGTAAAAAGTATCATTGCCGTTTCCGCCGAGCATCACGATATTAAATCCGTAATAATTGCCGAGATTATCATCTCCGTCATCGCCTTGCAAAGTTACATAATTTCCGTGATAAACTGCAAGTCCGTCATTACCTTCGCCGCCGTCAAGTGTAGAGTTGTCGAAAACGCCTTGATATACGCTGTCGCTTCCGTCGCCCGTATAGTTGCTGTCGCTTTCGTAATTTAAGTGGTCGTTTCCTTGCTCTCCTTTTAAGAGCGCATTTGGCGCGTCAAGATTGTTTATTGCATCATCACCATAGCCACCGTATATTTTTGAGTTCGGGCTGTAATTGTTAATGAAATCATTTCCGCCGTTCAAATATATTCGATTGTTCGAGCCGTTATGAGAATATACGGTATCGTTTCCATTACTTAAATTTATATTTCCGTCGCTTACGCTCAAATTTATATTGCCGGTTTCTGCCACTGTGGCAGGCGGATAAAAAACATTAATGGAATCTATTCCCCCTTGTATAGTTTCACGACGTATTCCGTCGGGGTCATATTCAATAATGTTGAATCTCTGTAAGTCAAAAAAATTTTTATTCATACATAACAACCCCCCTCTAAATATTCGATATTTTTTTGAATATTAACACGTTAGTTTATAAAATTCAATGAAGAACTTAAAGATTTTGTACGAAGTTTAAAAATTTGTCGGTGATTAAATCGGCATATGAATTTACAAATGAATAGTGATGTACTTGCCAATTTCCCGAGTTCAATACATTTTCATTCGATAATTTTTTTTGGTTAAAACAGATTGTAGACACGTCAAATTAATTTTGGACTTTAAAAATCAAAAAGACTCAAAAAAATGCCCTCCGGCAAATGTCGAAGGGTATTTTTTTGTAAATATTGCAACGAAATTTCTTATTTGATACAGCCGACGTTTCAAGAATGGTCGTTTCAATTAGTTGACGAAGAAGTTTTTTCCAAAACTTTATTTTTTGTGAAAAGTTTTTGAACAATCTTTTGAACAACAACAAAGAAAACGGGAATTAAAAATATTCCGAGAAAAGTTGCGACAGTCATACCGCCGACGACTGCCACGCCCATTGAATTACGCGCCGCCGAGCCCGCTCCCGTAGCCGTTGCCAAAGGAAGACAACCGATTATAAAAGCAAAACTCGTCATCAAAATCGGGCGAAGGCGCAAACCCGCCGATTCCAACGAAGCTTTAACCGCTTCCATTCCCTTATCGGTGCGGACTTTTGCAAATTCAACAATCAGTATTGCGTTTTTAGCCGCAAGCCCCATAATC
>CAJOPN010000019.1 GCA_905236285.1 uncultured Selenomonadaceae bacterium
GATTTAAGATAATCACCGTAAGGCATCATAACTTCAATATTGCGTCCATATTTTTGAGCCGCTGCAAATTTCAACGCTGCATTGAGCATCGCAGGATTTTCCCAAATATTATCATTTTGGCAAGCCTCATCCATATGGCGAGCACCTTCCAAAAATTTTTCAATATCCATTCCGATAACTGCCGCCGTCGTAAGTCCGACTTCACAGAAAATTGTAAAGCGTCCGCCGACTCCGTCAGGAACTGCAAACGTCTGCCAATTATTTTCAACGGCGAGTTGTTTCAAAAGCGTCTTCTTTTCCATATTCGGATCAGTTACCGCGACAACTTCAACTTCAATATTATTTTGTTTGAGAAGATCATCGTACATAACCATGAAATTACTCATTGTGTCGAGAGTTCCGCCGCTCTTTGAAATTACAATCAACATTACTTTATATTTGCGATGTTCGTGTGATTCGGTCGTCGCCGCCATTGCTTTAAGATGATTTATGATGTCACGAGTGCGGCGCGTGTCAATATTTTGTCCGCTGAAATAAACTTTCGGCAATCCGTGACGCTGTTCCTTCGTCCATGTATTCCAAAATTCTCCGCAGAATACATCAAAAAGAACTTTGTTGCCGAGAAATGAGCCGCCGATTCCGAGAGAAACAACCGCATCAACATTATTGCGAATACGTTCTGTAAAATCGTGCAATCTTTGAATACTTGCAGGCGAATTAAGATTTAATTTTCCGTTTTCTTCGGTAATGTACGGAAGTTTTGAAAAATAAACTTTTTCGGGATTACCGTCTTTTGAAAGATGCGCTTTGATAAATCCGTCTCTGCGCATGATTTTCATTGCTTCATGAGCTTTTTTCAAATCTTCTGCATAGCTGTCAAGATCAGCCTGAGTTACTTTGCCTTCGCCGAAGAGATTATCATAATCGAACGAAAAGCCTGACAACAATTTCAATGCCATAAAAATATCACACTCCCAAAAAACTATTTAAATTAAAAAATCTACTGAAGAAAAATTTTTTTCGTCACTTTTATTTGAATTTAATTCATTCATTCGACTTTGTGCGCGTTCAATCATTCTTTCAACTTTTTTGACTTCTTCCTCGTCACACATATTATTTTGAAGTCCGCTTTTACATTCATCAAGATCATCTTTTAAAAGAGCCATCAATTTTTGCAAATCGTCAACGGTTTTGACTGCCGCAAGTTGAGCTGCTCTTTTCGATTCGTTAAATGTGACTGTCGATTTTGCTGAAGTTATCGTAATATTTCCGTCTTTATCTATTGAAACAGATCCGCCTTGAAATCCGATTTCACCTTCACGACTTTTTAAATATTCATTCGCCGATTTTAATTTTTCTGCAATTTCTTTTTGTTTTGCAATTTTTTTATCGGGATCATTCGCCATTTCTCTTAAAATATTCGGCGAAATTGAAATATTATTTGTGCCGCTTGAGTTGAATGGTTGAGTTCCGATGCTGAATTTTGTTTCTTTGAATTGTTTTTTCAATGAATTTAAAACATTTTCAGATTTTGATTTTGATTTTTCATCGACTTGATTTTTTGCATATTCAAAAGCCGATTCCGAAACGTAAGAATTGCCGATTTTTACTCCCATGTAAATCAATCCTTCCGTGTGAAAAAACTTTTTTAAGAGCGAATAATTTTTAAAAGTTCGTCAGTTTTTTCCTTGAGCAATTTTTTGTCGCCGCGTGTCTCAACATTCAATCGGATATACGGTTCAGTTCCCGACGGACGCAAATTAAATCTCCAATCATCAAAATCAATACTGATTCCGTCAATTTTAATAACTTCTCTGTCTTTGCCGTAAATATTTTCTACTTTTTTCAAAATTTCGCCGACAGCTTCAAGGCTTGCAACTTTGCTGTTGAGTTCGCCGGAGACGGGATATTTTTTCTGGCGATCGTCGACCATTTGAGAAAGAGTTTTATCTGATTGACTCAAGAGTTCCAAAATCAAAAGCCAGGGAATCATTCCGCTGTCACAATAATAAAAATCTCTGAAATAATGATGTGAGCTCATTTCACCGCCGTAAATTGCATTTTCGTCACGCATCATATTTTTTATGTATGAATGTCCGCTGCGACACATTAACGGCACGCCGCCCATATTTTTTACAATATCCGTTGTATTCCAAATTGCACGCGGATCATAAATAATTTTTTCGCCGTGATTTTTACTCAAAAAATTTTGTGCCAACAGTCCGACAAGATAATAACCTTCAATAAATCCGCCTTTTTCGTCAAACAAAAAACAACGATCAAAATCTCCGTCGAAAGCAACGCCGCAGTCTGCATGATTTTCAACGACTGCCTTTGAGGTCACTTCTCGATTATCTTGCCTGAGCGGATTCGGTACACCGTTCGGAAAATTGCCGTCGGGATCATTGAAAATTTTTATAATTTCAAACGGCAAAAATTTTTCAAGCTCATTGATAATCGGACCTGCCGCACCGTTTCCGCTGTTGATCACAACTTTAAACGGCTTGAGATTTTTCACGTTGATATATGAAAGAATTTTTTTTATGTAATCGGACATTATATCAATCCGAAAAATATTTCCTGATGCTTTTCGATATGAGAAGTCAAAATTTTCATCGGCGACGGCATCACGCAATTTGAAAAGTCCGGTATCGGGAGTAAGCGGACGAGAATTTTTTAAGACACATTTTAAACCGTTGTCATCTTTGGGATTATGACTCGCAGTTATCATTATTCCGCCGTCAAAATTTTTAAATCCCGTCGTGAAATAAATCATTTCCGTGCCGCATTGTCCAATGTCGAAAACGTCACATCCTGATTCCGAGAGACCGCGAGCAAGTGCATCGCTGAGAGTCGGACCTGAAAGTCTTATGTCGTGTCCGATTGCAATTTTTTTTGCATTGAAAAGTTTTGGAAAAATTCGACCGACTTTGTAAGCAAGTTCTTGATTGATTGTCTTCGGATAAATTCCTCTCACGTCATACGTTCCGAATGCACGCTTATCTATCGACATTTTTTCATGCACTCCAATCTCATTTCAATTTCATTTTTTATTTCAACGCAAAAAAAAATTTTCCTCTAATTTACAGAAAATTTTTATTTATTTTAAATTTAATTTTTATCGTCGGCAATTCTCAAAAGTTTTAATTCGCGTGAATCATCATCTGACGGCGGTGAATGATGTTTTGCAATAATTTTTGCCTCGCGATACAATCCGATGTCCTGCAATTTTTTTGCTCCGATTTCTGCGTGATGACGATAGATATAAATCATATGATTGCCGTTTCGTTCCAATTTATCCGCAAAATTTTTTGAAACTGCACTTATCAAAACAACAAAAACTTTTCCGAAAGTACTCATATCACCTTTGACGCGTCCAATATCGTGAAGGAGTGCGCAACGTATCAAAAATTCTTTGTCGATGCCTTGACTGTCTTCAATGACAAATCGCTCAATGGTATATGCGACACGAATTGAATGATATTGATCAACAACGTCCATCGCAAAAAATAATTTTTGTTCCTTAGGAGAAAGGTGAGTTGAAATATATTTTTTGTCGTCAATCGTCAATTTCGCGCTGATTGCTCTGAAAAATTGTTTAATTCTTTTTATAACGGACATTCATTTATCACCTGTCAAGAAAATTTGAGCTTTCGTTAAGGTTTTTATTTTATCATTTATCGTCGTTGGTTTCAAGATAACGTTTGCCTTCTTCGACGAGCTGATCATATAATTTCATACATTCACCATGATGAATTTGAATATATTCAATGCTTTCATGTTTCTCAAGTTCCGAAGATGAATCCGAAATTATCATTTTTCCGGCAATTTCCAAATTCTTGGCAGATTCCGAACATTTTTCGCCGCCGATTTGCAAACTCGTTGATTTAAGTGCGTGAATTAAAATCGTATAATTTTGCCAATCCTCATTTTCAAATGTTTCGTTTAATTGTTTCTGCTTTTCATTTTTTAAATTACAAAACATTTCCAAGATGCTTTTATAAACGTCTTCCATTTCCGCACTATAATCTAATCCAAGTTCAACATTTAAATATTTATAATTTTCCTCTTTTGATTCTTTAGTTTCAATTTTTGCTTCCGAATTATTTTCTGGTGAATGAATTTTTTCGAGAGGCAAATATTCAACCAGCATTTCTTCAAATTGTCTTGCATTAATCGGCTTGCTTAAATAATCCGTGAAGCCTTCTTTCAAAAACATTTCTCTTGCTCCGCTGATTGCATTTGCGGTAAGTGCTACAGTCGGAACTCCTCTGCTTTTATTTTCCTGCATTTCCTGCGCCATTTTAAATGTTTGTATTCCGTCGAGACTGGGCATCATTTGATCAAGAAAAATAATGTCATAATGAGTCTCCGCCATTTTTTTGAGTGCACTCATTCCGCTGATTGCCGTATCAACTTGAATTTTCGTTGCTTTTAATAAACTTGTTGCTACAAGCAAATTCATTTCGTTGTCATCTACCACCAATATTTTTGCGTCAGGTGCTACGAATGAAACTTTGTAAGCCTCTTGTTTTTTTGTCGAAGATAATCTTTCGGAGAAGCTGCCGATTTTATTTTCACCGATAATTTTTTGCGGCAAAATTACCGTAAATGTTGAACCTTCTCCGTAAATACTGTCAACTTTAATTTCTCCTCCCATCATTTGCATAAGTTTATAAGTTATTGCAAGTCCGAGTCCGGTTCCTTCAATATTTTTATTTTTTTTGTTGTCGAACCGCTCAAAATCTTTAAATAATTTTTCTTTGTCCTCTTCTCTTATTCCGATTCCCGTATCTTTCACGCTAAATATTAAATCGACCCATTCCGAATTTCGCATTTTACATTCGACATTAAAATTTATTCCGCCGGTGTGAGTATATTTAACGGCATTAGTCAAAAAATTTACGACGACTTGTCTTATTCTCACACTATCGCCGAAAAGTTCATTAGGAATATTTTCGTCAACACTTACGCTGAAATATAATCCTTTATTTTCTGCGCGAGGTTGAATCATATTGACGAGATTTTTTATCAAATCGTCCAAATGATAATTTTCTTCTACGAGTTCCATTTTGCCGCTTTCTATTTTTGAAAAATCCAAAATGTCATTAATTAAACTTAAAAGAGCATCACTCGCGGCGGCGGCATTCTGTGCATATTTTATTATATCCGGTTCTTTCGATTCGCGCAAAATCATTTCATTCATTCCGATTACTGCATTTATCGGCGTTCGGATTTCGTGCGACATGTTCGCCAAAAATGCACTCTTCGCTTGATTCGCCTGATCTGCCGCTACTTTTGCCTGTTGAAATTTTTCGGATTGTTTCGCTTTCTCATTGATTAAAAACATGTAAATACTTACAATTAAAAATAACATCAGCAATGATGCCGTCACAATGAAAATCATAATATTTGCACGTGCGATTGTTCCGGCGACAGCACTCCACGGCATATATCCAATTATAATGCAATCTGTATTCGGCAAATCTGCCTCAAACAAAAAAAATTCTCCTTGCGAACTGCTGCAATAAACTGCCGCCGATCTGTCAAATTTCATTCGTTCATTTAATTTTTTTAAGCCGTTTATAACTTCCATTTCCATCAAAAAATTTTTATTACTGTAATTATCATCAGGCAGTATTATTTGAGAATTTTTGTCTTGAATCGTGATTTTACTGATTGAATCATATTCTCCCAAATCAAATAAATCTGCCAAAATTTTTTCGTCGTAAAGTCGATAAATTATTGCACGAATATTATTTCCGTTCATAATCGGAACTGCAAACAAAAGTCCTCTTCCTGTGCAGAAATCCACAACTTCATTTCCGAAATATGCATGAGGCAGTCTTTTAAAATCCGCACTCGAAACAAATTCTCCGTGAATCGGCTGTCCGTTTACTCTCAACATTCCGACATGTACATTTTTATTTGATGATTGCAATTCCTTCAAAAAATTTATTTCAGTTTCTTTACCAGGATGAGCTGAAATATAACTCGACGCAAGTTTTAATTGATTCAATTCGTTTCTGAATCTCTCTTCAGTAATTCCTGCCATGTCCGCTGTTTGTCTTGCTATCATTTGTTCCAACGCAAAATTTAACATGTTGCTGACTTTGTACTGCATTACAAATCCGCCTGCCGCCAATAACAATATCAGCGCGAAGAATCTTAACAAAATTTTTTGATATTTACTCAAGGAATTCAACTCCTTTCACAAACCAATCAATTTTTTCAAGCAGTACATGTTCGTTGACCGTCTCTCCGGCTGCACATCTCAAATTATTTTGCGTGTCATAAATCGGTCCTGCGAATACTTTTTTTGAATTTATTATTTCCTGTTTCAAAAATTCTATTCTGCTCTTCTGCTTTTGCGTCACCGAATCCGAATATCTCGATAAAGTTACCGTTCCTTCCTTTATTCCGGTCCAATAATTTTTCACCGTGTTCAATTCTTTTTTCAAATACATTTTCAAAATATCTTTATAAAAAATATCCCAATTACAAATTACCGAAGTCAAATAATGCTCCGAATATCCTTCAAGTTTTAAATTGTAAGCGATAAAATCTGTTCCCGTTTCTTCGCACGTATCGGCAACTGCTTTATAAAAATCCAAATGATAAGTGATAACGTCTGCATTTGCTTTTTTTATTAAATTTAAAGTTTTTTCCGTTTCGATTTCGTCATTTCTCCAGCTTCCCGTCCAGGCAACCATTACTTTTGCATTTGAATTTGTTCTTTGAACTCCGAGCGTAAAAGCATTTATTCCGCGACAAACTTCAGTATTCATCATTGCGGCGACATATCCGATTACATTCGTTTTCGTTCTCATTCCTGCCAATGCTCCCGCCAAATATCTGCCTTGATACATTCGCGCAAATGCTCCCGTCATGTTTCGCGCACTTAATTCTGATGAATTTGCAACAAATTCTATATTTTTTTTCTCAAGTATTAAATTTTTTGCCTCAAGCGGATAATTGTAACTCATCATAAAAATAATTCCTGCGTCTTCGTCTTCCAATTCTTCAATAACGAGAGGACATTGACCGCTGTTTTCAATAACATCATTTCGCGTCAGCAATTCCAATCCGAATTCATCGCAAGCCGCTTTTAATCCTTTGTAATGTTCATTGCTCCAGCCGGGTTCTTCTATTTTTCCGATATTGAAATAACCGACTTTTTTTTGTGATCTTTCATTCAATTTAATTTCAAATCCGAACATCAAAACGAAAATTAAAGTCATGATGATACAACCGCCCATTGCCACTAATAATTTCAATCGCTTGTCTTTGAGCGACACATTAAATATTGCGTCCAAATTTATTTTTTGCAATTATTTTTCCTCCGATTGAGATTTTAAATTTTTTTTGTTGCGTTCAAAAATTTTTTCCATTATACTTATTTTGAATAAAATTGAAAGAGGTTTTTTTATGGAAATATCATCGTTGTCGATTATTCCGCCTTTGATTACAATTATTCTTGCTCTCGCAACAAAAGAAGTTTACGTTTCACTTTTGATCGGAATTTTTTCGGGTTCATTGATTTTTAACGGCGGAAATCCTTTTCAAGCAATCTTGACAATGTTTTCAATCATGGGAGACAAAATCGGCGGCAATGTGAATATTTTAATTTTTCTCGTGATTCTCGGAATATTGGTTGCGGCAATTTCAAAATCGGGAGCAACTCACGCTTACGGAGAATGGGCACGCAGGAAAATTAACGGCGAAAAAAGTGCATTGGGACTTACTTCGTTGCTCGGAATTGTAATTTTCATCGACGATTATTTTAATTGTTTGACTGTCGGAGCTGTAATGCGTCCCGTTACCGATAAATTTAAAATTGCCAGAACGAAACTTGCATATATAATTGACGCAACTGCCGCTCCGATTTGTATAATTGCACCTGTTTCAAGCTGGGCTGCTGCCGTCGGTTCATCTCTTCCCGAAGATTCAAAAATTGACGGTTTTTCATTATTTCTGCAAACGATTCCTTATAATCTTTATGCTTGGCTTACGATTATTTTTGTTGCTTACATAATTTTTACAGGCAGAGATTTTGCTACAATGAGCGATTCAATCAAAGCCAATCGAAAAAAATTTTTAATTCCCGAAGAATACAAATTAAATGTTGAAGCTGAAGAAAATATTTCGGGCAACGGAAAAATTATTGATTTGGTTCTGCCGCTGATTGTTTTGATTGTCTCGTGTATCATCGCGATGATTTATACAGGCGGTTTCTTTGACGGAAAATCTGTTGCCGATTCTTTTGCGGATTGTGATTCATCTCAAGCTCTCGTTTTGGGTTCTTTCATTGCATTTTTATTTGTTGCCTTTTTATATATTCCGCGAAAAATTATTTCTTTTAAAATTTTTTGCGAATCATTCCGACAAGGTTTCAGAGCAATGATGCCTGCGATTTTAATTTTGTGTTTAGCTTGGACGCTTTCGGGAATTTGTTCAAAAGATTATTTGAATCTCGGCGGATATGTCGGAGCAATCGTCAATCAACATTCTTCATTGATGATTTTTCTTCCAATGATTTTATTTGTCGTTGCGGCGGCTCTTGCATTTGCGACGGGAACGAGTTGGGGAACTTTCGGGATTTTGATTCCGATTGCATTTGAAATTATTACAAAAAGTACTCAAGTCAGATTTTCCGAAATGCTTGTAATTTGTATTGCAGCAATTTTGTCGGGAGCAGTCAGCGGAGATCATGCCTCGCCGATTTCTGATACAACAATTCTTGCCTCTGCCAGTGCTCAATGCGATCATCTCGATCACGTCGCCACTCAACTGCCTTATGTTATCGTCGTCAGTACCGGCTGCATACTCGGTTATTTTGTTGATGGCTTGACTGAAAACGGATGGATCGGACTCGTCGCAGGTTTAATTTGCGTTTTGTGGCTTTTACAAACTCTTTCTTCAACAAACGAAAAATTTGAACAAATTCACAACGATTAAAATTTAAATTCAGTCAGAATCAAATCAAGAGCATTAAGAATTTCATTTACATTTTCTTCGGTGATGACAAGCGGAGGTTGAAAAGCCATGACATTGCGGCCGATTCCGTTTTTGCCGATTATAAAGCCGCGATTTTTCATTTCTTCCAAAATTTTATCGAGTTCGACAAATGCGGGAGATTTATCGGCGTGAACAAATTCCGCTCCGATCATCAAGCCGAGTCCGCGAACGTCTCCAATAATTTTGTGTTTCTTCGACAATTCGAGGAGACCTTTTTTTAATTGTTCGCCGCGATTTTTTGCATTTTCAATCAAATTATTTTTTTCAATGTAATCGAGAACGGCGAGCCCTGCGGCTGATGAAACGGGATTTCCTCCTAAAGTAGAGGCACCGGGACGAGTATAAGTGTCTGCAATTTCTTCAGTCGAAATAAATGCACTTATCGGCTGACCGTTTCCGAGTGCTTTCGCCACGCTCATTATATCCGGTACGACATCAAAATTTTCAATCGCAAACATTTTTCCGCTGCGTGCAAATCCCGTTTGAACTTCGTCGATTATCAACAGCGCGTTATATTTCTGCAAAATTTCTTTGACACGTTTGAAATAATTTTTAGGCGGTACAACTATTCCTGCATTACCTTGAATTGATTCCGCAATCAATGCCGCAATTTTTCCGCTCGTATAATTTTTAATGATTTCTTCAATTTTGTTTGCACATTCCAAATCACATTCGGGATAATTTTTGCCGAGAGGACAGCGGTAACAATAAGGATTCGGAGCAAAATTAATTCCGCCGACGGGATTCGGATCAGTCCTCCACATTCCTATACCTGTCAAACTCATCGTTAATTTCGTTCGACCATGAAGACCGTTTTGAAGTGCAATAAATTCGCTGCTCTTTGTATAAATCGACGCGAGAAGTAAAGCACCTTCATTTGCCTCAGTACCGGTTGAACAGAAAAAACTTTTTTGAAGATTGCCCGGAGTAACTTCAGATAATTTTTCGGCAAGGTTTACAAAATTTTCGGTGAGATAAATATTGCAAACATGCTGAAGATTTTTAATTTGCTCGATCATTTTTGAAATAATTTCTTGATTGCAATGACCGCAATTTATGACGCTCACGCCTGCGTAACAATCCAAATATTTTTTTCCATTAACGTCGTAAAGATATTGCATATCTCCTTTGACGAATTGCGGCGGATTTTGATAAAAATGTCCGAGACACGGCATTATATATTTTTTCTTCTTTTCGATGATTTTTTCTGCGCCGATGAATTGATTTGAATTTGTCAATTTATGTCACCTCAAAAATTTTTTTTAATTGATTTAAATCGGCTCTCACCATCATTTTTACAAGTTCTTCAAAGTTGACTTTTCTTTTCCAATTTAAAATTTTTTCAGCTTTCGACGGATCTCCCAAGAGAAATTCAACTTCGGCGGGACGGAAAAATTTAGGATTGACATCAATTAAAAGTTTATCGGTCTTTGAGTCATAACCTTTTTCATTAATTCCTTCGCCACGCCATTTAATTTTAATTCCGACTTCATCAAATGCGGCATTTACAAAATCTCTGACTGTATGAGTTTCGTTAGTTGCCAAAACATAATCATCGGGATTATCCTGCTGTAACATTAAATACATTCCTTCAACATAATCTCCTGCGAATCCCCAATCACGTTTTGCATTGAGATTGCCGAGAGATAATTTTTCCTGATTGCCTTTGATTATATTTGCAACTGCCAAAGAAATTTTTCTTGTAACAAAATCTTCACCGCGTCGAGGTGATTCGTGATTAAACAAAATTCCGTTGCAAGCAAACATTCCATAAGATTCACGATAATTTACAGTAATCCAGTAACTGTATAATTTCGCCGCACCATAAGGACTTTTCGGATAAAAAGGAGTTTTTTCGGATTGAGGAGCCGTTGAAGGGATTCCGCCGAATAATTCTGAAGTGGAGGCTTGATAAAATTTCGTATCGACTTTATTTTGCCTTATTGCCTCAAGAAGTTTAATTGTACTTACTCCCGTTGCTTCTGCAGTATATTCCGGCACTTTAAATGATACTCCGACATGTGATTGAGCTGCCAAATTATAAACTTCATCAGGTTGAATTTCACGAATTATATTTGATAAACTGCATGAATCTGTTACATCTCCGTAATGTAAAAAAAATTTGTCTTTGTATTTTGCATCATCAATTAAATGTTGAATTCTTTCCGTTCCCTTGAAACTGTGACGACGAACTATTCCGTGAACTTTATAATCTTTCGACAAAAGCAATTCCGACAAATAAGATCCGTCTTGACCGGTGATTCCTGTTATCAATGCAATTTTTTTCATTAAAAACCTCCGAAAAATTTTTCAAAAATTTTTTTATTAATAAGCAAAATTATTATATCACCTTTGCATTAAAAATATCAAATTTATTTTCTGCAACAAAAAAAGACGATTCAAAAAAAATTCGTCTTGAAAAAATTTTTTTAGTGAGCAGTTGCCATCTGATCGACGTAAAGAGCACGAACAATTATATTTATTGAATGAACTGCAAGACCTGTACTGAATTCGACGACTTCACGAACCTTTGACTGCGTTTGAGAAATCAGCGTCGGAATATGACTGCCATAATTTAAAATAACTTCGCATGAAATTGAAAGTCCCTGATCGTCATCGCCCTGAAAAATATGTTTTATGTTTACGTTTTTAATTTTTTTAACCGATTCTTTTGCCTTAACGGTTTTTTCAACAATTTTTGTAATCACGCGATCATCAATAATCAATTTACCGTAATAACTGAAAATCGGACGGACGATAGATTTTTCACCGAGTTTGCGGCGTTTAACTCGCGAATGTTTAAAAAGAGACTGCAGCGGATCAATTAAAAATCCCGAAAAGTGCGGCTTGAGTTCAATCGTCGGAACCGGAATAATATGTTTTCCTTCTTTAAGCCGATGAAATTGTGCCTCAGCCATTTCGTTTTTGCTTGCAATGTCTTCAATACGAATTATTAATTGAATCGTCGGCAATCCGAGAGTTTTGGCAATTTTATGAACCATATTTTCCGAAGTGCCGATTATTAAAATTCTGTGCGGATTTGTTTCTTTAATTGCTTTACTGACTTCTTCGGCATGTCCGGGCAAAATAAAAATTGCACGTCGAACTGCCATAATTTTACTTTTTTCGGTTTTTGCCGATGCTCCCGCAATAATTTTTCCGTCCTCGATCAAAATGCCATCATCAATAATAGCATCAGCCTTATGATCTTTTGCAACCTGCAATGCACGATGACTTTTGCCGGTGCCGCTCGGTCCTACCAATGCTATAACATCCAATTTTGTCATCTCCTCAAAAAAATTTTTTTTATTCAGTAATTTGCCGATGTGTTAAACAAATATTCTTCAAGAATTACGCTTTCGGTTATTGAGCCTGCGATATGTCCCCAATTTTTCCCAAATAATTTATCAAATTCTGCAATCAATCGGTCAACTTCATAGGATTTAATTACCCCCCCCCCTACTTCTCCAAGAAATACTTTCCATTCCGTCATAATGAAGTGTCAGACGATCAATTTGTATTCTTAAAACTGCAACTTTTTTATCAACGAAAAATAAATGTCTTCTGATTTCATTATCGTTGTTCGGCAAATTTATCTCTTCTTTTTGAATTGAAGTTGAATTGAGAATTTGAGCAATCATATTAATAATAAAATTTTCATGTTTGACAAAAATTTCATAATCAATTACACCTGTCAAAAATCTGCGAAGCCTGTTGCAAAGTAAAATATATCTGTTGATAACTTCATTCATCAAATTTTGCGGATAATCGGAATATTTTTCAATAGCATTAACAGGCGACCATTGTCGCATCAGAAATTGAACCGGCACAAAAATATTTTCGTTTTTGCTCAACAAATAACCCAGTCTGTGAGTTCCGCCGATTAACCAAATTGTTGGTTGAATTGAAACATCAATTGCAGAAATTTCAGGATTAAATCCCGACGAGTTGATTCGATTTAAAAATCTTATATATTTTTCATCGGCAATATTTTTTTCTTCATCAGAAAATTTTTGTTCAGTTTTATCATACTCATTGTTTGCTGTGTGCCAAAATAAATTTTCACCGCGAAAATATCTTTCGGTGTCTAACATTCTCGTTACTACTATAAATTGAACATAATTAAAACCGAATGCACTCGGCAACATTAAATCACTTGCATGAACAAATTGCATAAAAAATTTCTCCTTACTGACTTCAAAACGTTAATTACTGCCATAGAGCAAATAATATAAACGAGCAACAATTTTTTCTGCATCAAAATATTCACGCGCATAATGATATGCGAATACCCCCCCCCCTAGTAACTTATTTGAATCGTTGCAAACTTTTTTAAAAGTATCAGCGAGAGAAGGAATATCATTAAGCGGAACAATTTCACCACAGCGACCTTCGGCAGTTGCATCTTCTTCACAACCAAAATCAGTTACAATCATATAACAGCCTGCAAAAAGTGCTTCGGAGGTAACGTTCGGAGTACCTCCTTCAAATGTTGATGTCAATGTAAAAATTTTTGCCTTACGAAATTCTTCATTTAATTTTGCTTTGTCATCAATTTGTCCGACAAATATCACGCGGTTTTTTAAATGCGGATTTTTTTCAAAATATTTTTCAATATAATCATTAAATTTTTTGTCAATGCCGCCGACAAGTCTTACCTTCCAATCAGGAATTTCATCACAGCATTGAGCGAAGGCTTCAAGAAGCATTTGATTATTTTTTTGATCCGTGCCGATTCTTCCGACCGTTAAAATTATATTTTCTTTCTGTTCGAATAAATTATCAAAACTTACTTTTGGAAAATTATACCAACCGTTGCGAATACATTCAACAGTCACAGGCCATTTTGAATTTAAAAATCTTTGAGTTTCTCGACCGCTTGCTCCAACGACATCAATTAATTTTAAAAAATTTTTCCACTCCGGAAATTGAAAATGAATTGAATCCATCCAACCGAGATTTGCATCGGTAGCAAGATAAATTTTTCCGTCGGGACGAACTTCTTTATAAAAATTTACTATCGGAATATTATCCTCGCCTGCGCCGTATAAAATCAATAAATCAATTTTTTGAGCACGGCTTTCAATATATTTAAAACGAGTCTCCAAAGTATCATCAGGCAAATATTCAATCTTCAAGCCTTTAACATAAGTTTGAAGATACGGCATACTTGGAATGGGATCATTGTAACCGACCAACACCGAATTAAAATTATGATTTTTGTATAACATATAAGGAATTATTCCGATGTCTTTTAAAAGTCCGATATTGCCCCAGCCGCCTTTAGGTCGTATGAGATATGCACCGCGTTTTCCGTCTTTCAAATAAATCTCTTCTTTCAAAAGTAAAAAAAATCAGAACTCAACAGCAAAATCATCTCGTGCAGTCATTTCATGCAGGACAAATTTGTATCGTTCCAATATTTTATCATAAAAAACCGATTTAAAATTTTCGTCGTCAGTCAAACGATAATCAATCAATGCTTCTTTCAATTCATTAAAATATGTTTTTGTATATCTCGAATTTAATTCGGCATAAATTTCATTGAAAATTTTTTCACTCTGCGCTATTGATGAAATGATTCCGTCCAAAGTATTTTTGCGTTCATCATCAGCCATAAATTCCAATTTGTAAATAATTTTTGACAACTCTTTTATGCTTCGTACTATTTGATTTTTTTTGCGATTTAAATTTTCATTGTCGGATTGTGCAAAAATATTTGCTTTTAAATTTGCTCTTAACGTGAACGACATCAAAGAATAATTTTGAGTAACTTTAAATTCTTTTGAAACCTTAACGAACGGCTGAGGAATTGAATTTGGATGCGCAATAAAAAATATCTTTCCGAAATTTTTTAAAGACAAATAAATTTCACGAGGAATATTTTCCAATGAACCTATATTCACATTGTCGAAAAAAACTGCGTCAAATTTTGAATTCGGCAGATTTAAATCATTGATATTCATCGACATGAAAGAAACATGTTGAAATTCTTCTTCGGTTTTATTGTCAGTCAGGCAATATAATTGACTTCTTACGTCGAAAACTTTCAAAATATATGCAAGATGAGAAGTAAATTTGGAAGGAGTACCGATTTGAAGAAATTTATAAATTTTCGGCTTTTGAGTTAATTCATTAATCACAGACAAAAATGTTATAATACGAAACATTGCCATCGGTGATTCGTCATTTATTTCGCGAACAGCTTTACTTATTTCAGCAAGCAAGAAAAAATTTTTTCCGCCGATTTGAAATGGCCTGAAAGAAATTGCGCTGTAATCGGAAGTAGTAACAAGTAAATTATCCGTTAAAAAATGTTTCACTCCGTCATCTTCCGCAAAAATAAATTTGCCGTTTTCCATGTATACTGCACTCAAAAATATTCACCACTTTAAAAAATTATTTATCGGCTGACATTTTTTCAGCAACGAGACGATCATAATCAAGCTGCAGAAGAGATTGACGAAATACCCCCCCCCCCTAGTTGCATTACCTGAGAAACAACCGGCAATTAAATTTCTGTCGAGAGGTCTTTTTGAAAAAATATGAATTGCATTCGTGCCAAGATAATCCATTTTAAAATGATTCGCCAAAATTGAAAGACTTTTATGTGTATAAAAAGTTATGTGTTGTCCTGTCAACGGCGAAAAGTACCACCAATCAGAAATTTTTTTCACATTATCAGGAATAATTTGAGTCGTAAAAATTAAATTATTCGTGCAATTAACAACTTCTCTTAATTCAAGACGAGGATTTTCGACATGTTCAAAAACTTCAAGAGCAGTAACTACATCAAACGAGTCATCAATTTTTTTCAAATCGACAAAGTAAGGATTAAAAATATCTTTTGAATATTTATCGTAATAAAAAAAATCGTAGCCTCTGTCTCTCATCATTCGTACCCAAACTCCGTAACCTCCGGCAAAATCCAAAAATTTACCCGGTACACCGTAAGGCAACAAAACATCAATCAATCTTTGAAATATCGGAAGAAAATCAATATTTCTTGATATCAGACCAATGTCTAAACTTGAAATACTTTCTGAATATGCTTCATCAAGCCAATATGGCGATTCAGTAAAAATTGTTCCGCAATCTGTGCAACGATAATATTTTATTTTATGTTTTTGTAAAATTACAGCTTCATCAAAAATTACAGCTTTTTTGTTGCAAATTCTACATTTCATTTAAATCAAGTCCTTAAATTATAATTCCTTATAAAATTTTTCGGCAAAATTATCTTCAATCGTAAATTCGCCTAAATTTTTTACGTAACGTGAATTTGTTCCGTGAAAATCAGATCCGCCGGTTACAAGCAAATTATATTTTTCAGCCAAATTCATATAACGCAAAGTATCTTCGAGATTATGAAAAGGATAAAAAACTTCAAGCGCGTCAATATTATGATTGCTGCAAATTTCTTCGACCAAATTATCATCACAAATTAATTTCGGATGAGCAAGAGAAACTATGCCGCCTGAGTTATGAACCAATTCGACAATTTCATCAATTTTTAAAAGATAACGCGGAAAATAAGCAGGTTTTCCTTTCTGGAGTATTTGTTCAAAAGCATCGCGAACGGTTTTGAAACATTCGTTGCGAACAAGAGCGCGGGCAATATGTGCACGACCGATTGATTTGCTTGTATTTGCGATTTTTAAAACGTCCGCTTCATTAATTTGAAATCCGAGTTCCTGAAGTTTTTCGACGATATTTGAAAATCGAGTCCAGCGAGCCTCAATCACGTCATTTAATTTATCTTGCAAATCACCGTCATAAATGTCAATATTGTATCCGACGAGATGAACATCATGCTGAGGATTTTCCGCGCTGAATTCGATACCCGGAATAATTTTGATTCCTTTATTGGGATAAAGTCCGTTTTCGTAAAGATGAATTATGCCGTCAACAGTATCATGATCCGTGATGGCGATATATTTTAATCCGATCTCTTTAGATGCGTTTACGAGTTCTTCGGCAGAAAAACTTCCGTCCGAAAAATTCGTGTGCATATGCAAATCACTTGCCATTAAAAACTTCTCCACTTTGAAAGTTAAATTATTCTATTGCCAAAAAATTATATAAAACAAAATGCGTAATGCGCAGATAAGAAAAATTAACTAAGCATTACGCATCATAAAGAAGGCAGTAAAAAAATTTATTTTTTAAATTCAACGAGGTTCAACGATCAATCTAATAGCCGTACGTTCGCTACCATCGATTTCAATGTCGGTGAAAGCGGGAATGCAGATTAAATCTACGCCGTGCGGGGCAACGAAACCGCGTGCAATAGCAACCGCCTTGACCGCTTGGTTCAGCGCACCGGCACCTATCGCCTGCATTTCTGCACTTCCGCTTTCGCGAATTACTCCGGCGAGAGCTCCGGCGACGGAATTTGGATTTGATTTAGCTGATACCTTTAAAATTTCCATATCTGTTCCTCCTCTCTTTGCTGCATTAAAACGATTGCTGGTTCTCCGGTTGCTGCGGCTTCTTCTGCGTCTAAGTTTTCCTATTCGTTTATTATTCTGCAATCCTTTTATAAATCCTGCAGAAATAATTTTCAGTTTTCAAAATTTTTTTAATCATAAACTTTTTATTAATTTATAAATTTTTTTTAAACTTTTTTTGAATTATGCCGCATCTTTTAAAAGTGCATTTATTTTTTCCCAATCCAATTTTGCGGCTGCATTTTTTATTTCTTTATAAATTTTTGATTTATCTTCAGGCAATTTGTAATCATCGAGCGATTGAATTACAAACATTAAAGAATCATAATCGAATGAGGCAGAAATTTCTTTCATTGCTTCAAATGCTTCAGCCAATTCCGCATCGTCAATCAGCGGTTTATTTGAATCGTCCTCTTCAGGCTTGAGTAACGGCGACAATTTTTTTTCATAACTTGAATAAAGTTCCAATAATTCCGATGTACAATCTTTTATTTCATTTATATAACCGGAATTTCCCGCATCTTCAAGTCGTTTTGCTCTTTCGGATAATTCTTTTGCACCTATTACCCTTGCCGAACTTTTCAAGGCGTGAACTTTCGTCGTGTAATTCTTCCAGTCTTCATTGTCAAAAAAAGTTTTTATTTCGTTTACTCCGTTTGAAACCGATTGAGCAAATACGTTAAGTGCATCCATATATGATTCGACTCCGCCGCAATGAACTATTCCTTCAAATGTATTTAAGCCGTCAATATATTTAAGCCATTCAGGTAATTTTTTATTGGATTTTATTTGTTCAGCCTCTTGCTCCTCTTTTGAAATTATAACTTTTTCTTTCGGCAGATAATGAATTATCATTGATTCGAGTGAGGAAGAATTAATTGGTTTTGTCAAATAATCGCTGAATCCTGCATTCATATATTCAGTTCTTGCTCCGCTGACTGCATTTGCCGTGAGAGAGATAACCGGCGTTTCTTTATTTAAATTATGTGGAAGTTCTTTCATTTTTTTAAGAGTTTCAATTCCATCAATTCCTGGCATTCGATGATCCAAAAAAATTATATCGTATTTATTTTTCGTGACGAGATGGAGACATTCATAACCACTTTCTGCCGTGAAAATTTGAATTTGTGTTTGTTTCAAAAGTCCTTTGACTACTGTTAAATTCATTACCGTATCATCGACGACTAAAATTTTTGCTTTTGGTGCAGTAAATTTTTCATGATATTCTTTATGTTGAGCAATGCTGTGACGATAATTTTCTTCAAAATCTCCAATCGGCTGCCAATTCATTACTTTTTGTTCAAGTTCAAATGAAAATACAGAACCTTTTCCGTAAATGCTGTCAACCTCAAGTTTTGATCCCATTAATCTTAAAATTTGTTGAGTTATGCTCATTCCTAAACCTGTGCCTTCAACATTACGATTTCTTTTTTCTTCAATCCTTTCAAATGCACTGAAAAGTTTTTCAATATCTTCTTCTTTAATTCCAATACCTGTATCTTTCACGCTGAATTTTATTAAAATTTTATCGTCGGATTCTTTTTCAAAACCGATAACCATTCTTACCGAGCCTTTTTCGGTATATTTGACGGCGTTTGTCAAAATATTTGTCGCCGCCTGCTTGATACGAATTTCATCACCAAAAAGAATTGTCGGCAATTCGGGATCCGCATCGACAATAAATTCAAGTCCTTTATCTTGCGCTCGTTTTTGAATCATATTGACCAAATCATTTAAAAGAGAACTCAACGCATATTCGACAGGAATTATTTCCATTTTTCCTGCCTCAATCTTTGAAAAATCCAAAATATCATTTACTAGACCTAGAAGACTATTTCCGGCATTATGAATATTTTCGGCGTATTCGATTATTGTTTTGTCTTTGCTCTCGCGGAGAATCATTTCATTCATTCCGAGTACTGCATTAATCGGCGTACGAATTTCATGGCTCATATTAGATAAAAATAATGATTTCGCCTGATTTGCAGACTCAGCTTCTTTTGCCATTTTTCTTAATTTGTGATTCGATTCCTGCACAACTGTAACCAAATCTTTTAATTCGTCAGTCGTCGCTTTTAAAAATGTTGCAAGCCTGTCAATAAGCGGTATTGCATGATTTTCATTGTCGCTGTAATGCGGGGAAACGCTGCCGTCACATATCAAATTTAAAGGTTCTTCACATTCCCTCATGCCGACTGAAATTATTGCTCCGTTTAACATTCCGCCTTTTTCTTTGTATCTGTATATTTCGGCATTTCCGTAGCATGCCATTGTTGCTTTATGAAATCTCAAATAATCTTTCAATTCGACTTTCGCCAAATCATTTAAAAATACATTTCTTGAACCGCATACATATAAAAATATCGCTTCCGGTCCGAATTTTCTCATTCGTTCGCTTGCCTGCCATGTCTCGTTCAAAACTTCCTGTGGATTGCCGTAACTCAGACGAATTTTTTCACCTTCATAGACATCCGAGCCAAAATATAACCAGCCTTTTTCGTCATAAACCGGCGGAATTCTTGCTATCGTACAGCCGTTTCTTTTCAACAAAAGCGGAAATTCACATATATTTAAAAGAAAAAATTTGTCCGGCTCTACGTTTAAATATTTTTTATATATGTGCGCCGCAGGAATTTTATCAATTTCGGCTATGCAGGTACTTCCTACCGTTTTGGTTATTTTCATTTCTTTTCCCAAAGGTTTCCAGCCGAGATGATATTCACTCTCCACATGCAAATCATTTCCGCTGTAAACGATTAGAATTATTCCGTCCGTGTAATAATTTGTACCGAGAATATATTGAATTGAATTATCGGTACTATATTTCTTTTGAAAATTGTTTAATCCAAGATTGAAATTTTCCTTGTCCACTTCGACAAATCCGGCTTCAGCTCCGAAAAAAGGAACGTCATCGTAATTTTTGCTTATATCTTCGACAAATGACGGAATATAACGAGCCTTGCCTGCACAAAGTACCTCAACAGCTTTTATTTCGGAAAATTTTTTTAATTGGTTTCGGAAATATGCTGTTGCCTCTCCGTTTTCCATCATCTCCTCGCCGCATTCCAAAATCGTAACGTCGGATCTTTCAAAGTAACAGCACGAAATAATTATATACCGTTGATAATATCTCGTTGAATAGGCCACATCATTTTCAAAATTTTTGCGTCCAAATGTGGTCAGCGACATTCCGACTACTTTCGCTTTCGGCAATGACTCTCTCAAAAGTTCGTGAGCGTTTTGCAAACCAATCGCCAAGAAGTGTGAAGTTAAAACTTTTATAAAAACACAATGAGCATTTTTATATTCTTCGCTCATTTTTATTTCTTCAAGCCATGTTACATAATCGGCTTTATTAGTTATTTTGTAAGTTTTTTGTATCAATGAAAGTCAATCCTCCAATTCATTGATTTTTATTTTCGAACAAATTTTCATATTATGATAACAAAAAAATTTAAAACATTCAAGAAAAAATTAATGCAAAAAAATGCCGCTCAAAATTTTTCAAGCGATTAAATTTTTTTTAAAATTCAATTTGATAAAACATCGGTAGGATTTTTACAGAAATTTATAAATGCCTGAGCGGCTTTTGAAACGTAACGTTCTTTTTTCCACGCAAGACCAATATCAACGAAAATCGGATCGCTTAGAGGAAGTGCACAAATATTTTTTGAATCGTTTGCAATGAAGTCAAGCAAAAATGCAATTCCCACTCCGTGAGCAACCAGACCTTTAATAGTCGTAATTTGTCCCGATTCAAGAACGATATTCGGAGAAACATTTATTGAACGAAGACGCTCCTGAACTATTCTGCGAAGATATGAGCCTTCTTTCATAACAATTAAATCTGAAGAGGCAATATCCGAATTTGAAATTTTTTTCTTTTTTGCAAGTTTTGAAGATTTGGGAACACATGCGACGAGTTGAGAACGAGTCATTGGCAAAATATTTAAACTCGACGGCGCATTTGAAGTTATGACAATTCCAAAATCCAATTCATCACGTTCAAGCATGTCAAGAATTGCAATCGATCCTTCCTCAAAAAGCAAAACATCTAAAGCGGGATGAATTGTCTGAAAGCCTGAAAAAATTTTCGGGAACAAAATTGCTCCCATCATCGGCGGAATTCCAATTTTTATTACGCCTTTTTGAAGTTGTTTAAAATCATTCACTTCAATCAAAGCATCATTGAGACAGCGAAGAGCAACATCAACGCGACTTAAAAAAACCGATCCTTCCGGAGTTAATGTTAATTGTTTTTGACTTCGATCAAATAATTGTATTTCGAGTTCCGATTCTAATTTTTTAATTGCAACGGTAATATTCGGCTGAGAAACTTTTAAACGTTTTGCGGCTCGTGTAATATTATGAAGGCGACTTGCCATTTGAAAATATTCTAATTGTCTGAGTTCCATATCTTTTGATCCTCCAAAAATAATTAAAACTTATTATCACATTTTACAACGAAAAAATTTTTTGTGCAATAAGCAGGAAAAGTTTTATTTATCGTGAATTTAAAATCAAAAGTGAATGAGCGAATGGGGTGTTTGTGTGAAATATAAACGAATCATTTTAAAATTAAGCGGCGAATCATTGGCAGGCGATGAAGATTACGGAATAAAACCGGAAGTAGTTGAAGCACTCGCAAAACAAATCAAACGCATTCACGATAGCAAACTTGAAGTTGCGGTTGTCGTAGGAGGCGGAAATATTTGGAGAGGACTAAGTGGAAGTGCGAAAGGAATGGACAGAACTGCAGCTGATTACATGGGAATGCTTGCAACTGTTATGAATGCTCTTGCACTTCAGGACGCACTCGAAAAAATGGGCGTGTTCACTCGCGTACAAACTGCAATCGAAATGAGGGAAGTGGCAGAACCTTATATAAGAAGAAGAGCAGTCAGACATCTTGAAAAAGGTCGCGTTGTGATTTTCGGAGCAGGAACCGGTAATCCGTATTTTTCGACTGATACAACTGCTGCATTGAGAGCGGCGGAAATTGAGGCCGACGTAATTTTGATGGCGAAAAAAGGAACTGACGGAATTTATGACAAAGACCCGAATAAATGTTCCGACGCTAAAAAATTTGAAAAACTTTCTTATATTGAAATTTTAAATCGCGGTCTTCATGTAATGGATTCGACTGCAACCTCTCTTTGTATGGATAATGAAATTCCTCTTGTCGTCTTCAGCATTGATGAATACGAAAATATTTTCAAGGCGGCAATGGGTGAAGAAATCGGCACAACGGTAGGATAAAAAAATTTTTTTTAATTGAAAGGCAGATGCAAAATGATTGATGACATAATGAAATCGCAAGAAGAAAAAATGAAAAAAACTCTCGAAGGTCTAAAAAAAGAATATGGAACACTCAGAGCAGGTCGAGCCGCTCCTTCTCTTCTCGATAAAGTTATGGTTGATTATTACGGAACTCCCACACCTGTCAATCAAATGGCAGCCGTTACAGTTCCCGAACCGCGAATGATTATGATTAAGCCTTACGATAAAAGCAGTATCAAAGAAATTGAAAAGGCAATTCAAAAATCAGATCTCGGACTCACTCCAAATTCTGACGGTACTACAATTCGTCTTGCAATTCCTCAACTCACTCAGGAGAGACGCAAGGAAATTGTAAAAGTCGTAAACAAAAAAGCCGAAGAGGCGAAAGTTGCAATGAGAAATATTCGCCGCGATGGTAATGAAGCAATCAAAAAAGCCGAGAAAAACAAAGAAATTACTGAAGACGACAGAAAAGACGCGCAGGAAAAAATTCAAAAACTTTTGGACAAATATATAAAATCCATTGACAGCACTAAAGCAGCGAAAGAAAAAGAAGTCATGGAAGTTTGATTAATGCAGAATGAAATGACCGAAAAAAATAATTCCGAATTACCGAATCATGTCGGAATAATAATGGACGGCAACGGAAGATGGGCCGAAAATTTAGGCTTGATGAGAAGTGCCGGGCATTTGGCGGGAGTAAAAACCTTAAAGCAAATTATTAAAACTGCCGTGAATATAAATTTAAAAACATTGACCGTGTATGCTTTTTCAACCGAAAATTGGAAGAGACCGCATACAGAGGTTGATTTTCTTATGCACTTGTTCAGCGAATATCTTGAAAAAGAAAAACGAGAACTTAATGAAAAAAATGTAAAAATTCATTTCATCGGACGAATTAACGAATTGCCGCAAAGTTTAATAAGTCAAGCACATGATGCGGAAGAGATGATGAAAAAAAATACCGGCTTAAAATTCAATGTGGCAACGAATTACGGCGGACAAGATGAAATAGTTCGTGCGACAAAAAAAATTGCTGAAAAAATTTTGAACGGCGAATTGAAGATTGACGAAATTGACGCAAAAATTTTTGAATCGCAGCTGGACACGGTCGGCGATCCTCCGATAGATTTATTAATCAGAACCGGTGGTGATCTTCGTATCAGTAATTTTATGTTGTGGCAGTCGGCTTACTCTGAATTTTGGTTTACCGAAACGAATTTTCCAGAATTTACTCCCGAAGAATTTTTAAAAGCATTGAAAGATTTTTCAAAACGTGACCGGCGTTTCGGCAATGTTAAAACCTCTCAAACAAAAGGGTGAAAAAATATTGATAATAAGAATAATAAGCGGCATAATCGGAATAAGCATCGCCGCAATCGTGATTCAACTCGGCGGCTTACCATTTGCGGCATTTGCAATTCTTTTGAGTTTAATCGGCTGGTTTGAATATTCAAAAATGATGAAGTCGAAAGGTCTGGACATAACATTTTTTTCAGGCGTGCCGATTTTAATATTGATGCTTTGTTGCGCTTGGCTCGGAAATATAGAAGAAATTCTTGCAGTACTGACAATCGGAATGCTTTTTATTTTTTTGATGACGGTTTTTCTTCACGGTTCGGTAAGACCTATAGACGCTTGCGCTTCCGTTGCAGGCGTTTTGTATATAGGACTGCCGTTTTCTCATTTAATTTTGTTGAGATTTTTGGACGATGAAAGAATTGAAATGCCTATGGATACCGTTACAAATTTGATGAATGACGGTTTTGCATTTGAACAGACTTTGAAAACTTTGACGGATTTTAATTTTGATGTCGGAAGTGCTTTAATTTGGATTTTATTTATTTGCACATGGTCGAGCGATACATTTGCTTATTTCGTCGGAGTGACAATCGGCTCGCACAAATTGGCAAGTTCAATAAGTCCGAATAAAACGATTGAAGGATTTATCGGCGGAGTACTCGGAACGACTGCAATGGCTGTTTTGGTCGGACATGTTTTTTTTAATTTTCCTTTGATTGAAATGGCGATACTCGGTTTTATTCTGGCAATCGTCGCAACTCTCGGCGATCTTGTTGAATCGGTCATAAAACGTTTTGCAGGTGTAAAAGATTCGGGAATACTTTTACCAGGACACGGCGGAATGCTTGATCGCTTCGACAGTATTTTTTTCACCGCACCGATTTTTTATTATTTCATAATTGTTGCAGGTTTAATATGAGTGCAAAAATTTCAGTTTTGATTCTTGCCAAGAATGAAGAAAAATTTATCGGAGCTTGCATTGAATCCGTCAAAAATTTTGCCGATGAAATAATTGTTATTGATGACAACAGCACCGACGAAACTGCACAGATTTCAAAATCGCTGGGAGCAAAAATTATTACTCATTCGTTAAACGGAGATTGGGGAAGTCAACAGACGTTTGCAATTCAACAGGCAACGCATGATTGGATTTTTTTTATTGACGCGGATGAACGAACGACCGAAAAACTTTCAAATAAGATTAAAAAAATTCTTGATGAAGATGATCGGCGTTTTGCATATTTAACGGCGCGATTAAGTTATTTCTGGGGACAACCTCTGAAACACGGCGGCTGGTTTCCCGATTATGTCGTCAGAATTTTCCCGCGTCAAGGTTCTTACGTCACAGGTTTTGTTCATCCGAAAATTTGTCACGATTATATCGAAAAAAAATTGCCTGAAGACGAATATTTGATTCATTATCCCTATCGCGATTGGAATCATTATTTCAATAAATTAAACTTTTATACGACTTTAGCCGCAAAAAAAATGAAAGAAAACGGAAAATCTGCAAATATTTTCGATATGATTTTGCATCCGATTTGGGCTTCATTCAGAATGTATTTTTTGAAAGGCGGATTTTTGGACGGTCGAATCGGTTTCGTTCTTGCAAGTTTTCATTTTTTTTATACTATGGCTAAATATGTTAAACTTTATTATCTCGACAAAGAAAATATTCATGTGACTGAAAATAAAAATTAATGAGGTGATTGAGATGAAACGAATTTTTATTTTGACGACATTTTTAATTTTTTTGATTGTTCCCAAAGTTTCGGCTGAAGTTTATGGTCAAGTACTCGTTACTTTAGATGAGCCTGACAGTTCAAATTTTGCTGAAGAAGTTTTGAGACTTTGCAATATTGAACGCGCAAATTATGGAATTGCTCCGCTCGAACTTGATGAAAATTTAATTGAATGTGCAGATATAAGAGCCGAAGAAATAGTTGAAGAATTTTCACACACAAGACCTGACGGTACGAGTTGTTTCAGCGTTTTGAAAGGAATTTCTTATTATACATGCGGCGAAAACATTGCGGCGGGACATTCAACTCCTGAAGAAACGGTTGATCAATGGATGAATTCGGCAGGTCACAGAGCAAATATTTTAAACGGCGAATTTACAAAACTCGGAGTCGGTTACTGTTACGATGAAAACGGAATGTATAAAAATTACTGGGTTCAATTATTTATCGGTTGACTGCCATGAAAAATTTTTTTATTTCTTTTAAAAAACTCCAAATATTTTCGTCAGCCGCGATTTTTGCATTGATTTTGATTTTAAATTCGTCAACCGTTTTTTCTGAAACGCTGACATCATCAACGAAAACTGAAATTACAAGAGAAGAGGCAATAGAAAGAATTGTTGAACTTGTAAATATCGAACGCAAAAAAGAAGGATTGAAACCGTTGAAACTTTCGCGCGAACTTTTGAGACCTGCAGCAATTCGTGCAAAGGAAATTACAAAATTATTTTCACATACCAGACCGAACGGTTTACCTTTCAATACGGCTTTTTACGGAATTGATTATGAAATGGCAGGAGAAAATATCGCGGCGGGACAAACAAGCTGCGAAATGGTTATGCAACAATGGATGGATTCGCCGGGACATCGTGCAAATATTTTAAATAAAAATTACGATCGAATCGGTATCGGTTATCTTTACGACAAAAAAACCGCTTATAAACATTTTTGGGTTCAACATTTTACAAAATCGAAAAAAACTTCTCGACGTTAAAAAAATTTTCGAGGTGAAAACTTTGAATAAACGATTGGTATCGGCATTGCTCGGCTATTTAACTTTATTTTGCGGCGCGGCAATGATACCACCGTTAATATTTGCGGCAGCAGCGAAAGAAATCGGCGGAGTCTGGGCTTTCCTGCTGTCAATGTTTTTGTGTCTCGCGGCAACTTTTGAACTTGAAAGATTCGGCGGAGTTAAAGGCAAAGACAATCTCGGAGTGCGTGAAGGAATTGCAATAACCGTTATCGGCTGGATTTTAATTTCAATTCTCGGAATGATTCCGTATTTTGCAAGCGGTTATTTAAATTTGCTTGACAGTTTTGTTGAATCGGTTTCGGGATTCAGCGGAACAGGCGCAACTGTTTTTGAAGATGTTGAAATTTTGCCGCGAAGTATTTTAATTTGGAGAAGTCTTTCAAATTGGGTCGGCGGTCTCGGAATAATTGTAATTTTTATGGCAATTCTTCCGCAATTCGGTCGCGGCGCAATGTATGTTATAAGAGCGGAAAGCACAGGACCGACCAAAGAAAGACAAATGCCACGAATCAGAGACAATGCAAAGGCACTTTTTTTAATTTATGTCGCATTGACCGTTTTATGTTCTGCGACTTATTTTTTATGCGGACTTGATTTGTTCGCGGCAATCAATCATGCAATGACTACGATAGCTACGGGAGGATTTGGAATTTTTAACGGAACGGTTGACGATTACGGAAACGGCTGGCTTGAACTTGCAATGACATTTTTCATGCTCGTTTCAAGCGGAAGTTTTGCCATGTATGTTGTTGCATTTCGTCGCGGTGCTCACATAATTTTAAAAAATACCGAATTTGTGACTTATCTTTGGATCGTTTTAGTCGCTGCCTCAGTCGTCACGATTGATTTATTTGTCGAAACAGATATGAATTTTTTCACGGCTTTCAGATATGCAGGTTTTCATGTGGCATCGCTTTCATCTACGACAGGTTTTGTTGCGACTGATTTTGATACTTGGCCTCCTCTTTCCAAAGGTTTTTTGATGATGACAATGTTTCTCGGAGGCTGTGCAGGTTCGACGGCAGGAGGTTTGAAAGTTGCAAGAATAGTTTTGCTTTTTAAAATGCTTAATGTAATCGTGCAACAAAAAATTCACCCGCAAAGTTTAACTCAGGTGAAAATGAACGGTCAACTTGTTGATGATGAAATTGTTTTCGGTGCAGCGAGATTTTTTTTCGCAATCGTCGTTATGGATATTTTGTTTGCATTCGTTATGATGATTGACGGAATTGATCTCATCAACAGCGTGAGTGTAAGTGTATC
The DNA here is from genome assembly GCA_905236285.1 of uncultured Selenomonadaceae bacterium. Classification (GTDB taxonomy): domain Bacteria; phylum Bacillota; class Negativicutes; order Selenomonadales; family Selenomonadaceae; genus Quinella. Next base: position 28,092 of record CAJOPN010000019.1, read on the forward strand.
GACAATGGCAAGCGTGGGACCCGGATTTGGAATTGAAGGAGCTACCAGCGGTTATTCATTATTGCCCAGTCTTTCAAAAATTTTTGCCTGTATGTTCATGTTTTTGTCTCGTCTTGAAGTTTTTGTTGTCCTTGCTCTGATTTCTCCTTCATTCTGGCATAAATCAAAAAATTGGTAAATCACGAATCAAAATCAATGTCGTTTCGCAATTTGATTGCCTCTCCTATGTGAACATTGTCAATTACTTTACTGCCTTCAAGATCGGCTATAGTCCTGCCGACTTTTTTTATTCTGTCAAACGATCTTGCAGACAAATTTTTTCTTTTATAAACCATTTCCAATAATTCCGACGCTCTTTCAGTCATCAAACAAAATTTTTCAATCAATGCATGATTCATCTGTGCGTTGCAAAATAATTTATATTGCTTGAGTCTTTCAATTTGAATTTCTCTCGCTGCAGTTACTCTCTGACGAATTGTCGCCGATGATTCACTCTTTCGTTTAGATGTCAAATCTTTGTATTCAACTTTCGGCACACGAATGTGAATATCAATTCTGTCGAGCAGCGGTCCGGAAATTTTTCTTGTGTAACGTTTAATTTCGTTCGGAGTACAGCGGCAAGGATGATCGGGATCTCCGTACCAGCCGCACGGACACGGATTCATTGAACAAATTAAAATTATGCTTGAAGGAAATGTAATTGTTGCACTCACACGTGAAATTGTAACTTTTCTTTCTTCGAGAGGTTCACGCAATGCCTCTAAAGTTTCCTTGCTGAATTCAGGAAATTCGTCCAAAAATAAAACGCCGTGATGTGCAAGCGTAACTTGTCCGGCTCTCGGAATTGTTCCGCCGCCTATCATTGCTGAAGTTGATGCGTCATGATTAGGACTTTGAAACGGACGTTTTTTCATCAAGCCGCCGTTTGCTCCCAATTTTCCTTCGACGCTGTAAATTTTTGTTACTTCCAATGCCTCTTCTTTAGTCAATTCAGGCAATATTGAACTCATTCTTTTTGCAAGCATTGTTTTTCCGGATCCTGGTACTCCGACCATCAAAACATTGTGACCGCCTGCCGCTGCTATTTCGAGCGCACGTTTCGCCATGAATTGTCCTTGCACGTCAGAAAAATCATCTTGAAATTCTGCAATTTCTTCAACTTCATAATATTTTTTTGTTTCAGGCGACATTTCTTTGTAACCTTGAAGATATTGAACCAAATTTGAAAGATTAACCGGCGCGAAAACTTCTATTCCGTCAACCAATAATGCCTCATTTGCATTTTCTTTTGAGACGAAAATTTTTTTGAAACCTTTTTCGCGAGCGGTAACGACCATCGGCAATACTCCGCTGACTGATCTTAAATTGCCTTCGAGCGACAATTCAGCCGTGAAAAAACATTTTTCAATCTTTTCTGAAGAAATTGTTCCTTGTGCCGCGAGTAATCCTATTGCAATCGGAAGATCAAGACCCGGCGAATCTTTTTTTAAATCTGCGGGTGCTAAATTTATTGTAATTTTTTCAGCCCTGAGCAACAAATTTGAATTTCTTATTGCCGTTCTTACTCTTTCTTTCGATTCTTTTACTGCTGTATTTGGCAGACCGACTATGTCGAATGAAGGCATTCCGTTACTGCTGTCAACTTCTACATTTATAATTTGTCCGTCTACTCCAAGCGTCGTTGCTCCAAAAGTTTTAGCAAACAAAAATTATCATCTCAATTCTTTAATTCAATTCGCATTGCTCATCTCAATAAATTCATTTAATTTTTGCATCGCCAAGCCGGAAGAAATCATATTTCGCGCAACTTCAAGAGCATCTTTCAATGAATCTGCCTCGCCTCCGATATAAATTCCCGCCGCCGCATTCAATAATACTATATCTGTCTTAGGTCCCGGCGTTCCGCTTAAAATATATTTTGTAATTTTTGCATTTTCTTCGGGAGTTCCTCCGACAATTTCAGATTTGTTTGCAAGATTAAATCCGTATTCTTCGGGATTGATTACATATCTTTGATAAGTTCCGTCCTTGAGTTCGCAAACGGAAGTCGGTGCACTTATTGAAATTTCATCAAGGCAATCTTGTCCATAAATTACCATTCCGCGTTTTACTCCGAGATTCGTCAAAACTTTCGCCAAAAGTTCAAGAAGATATTCATCATACACGCCTAAAATATAAAGTTGCGGTTTAGCAGGATTTGTAAGCGGTCCGAGAATATTAAAAACGGTTCTTATTCCGAGCTCTTTTCTGATTGAGCCGACATATTTCATTGACGTGTGATATTTTTGTGCAAAGAAAAAACAAATTCCGATTTTTTTTAGGAGGTCGACACATTTTTCAGGCTCAAGATTAATATTTATTCCGAGTGCCTCAAGACAATCCGCTGCTCCCGATTTCGATGATGCCGCTCGATTTCCATGTTTTGCAACTTTTATTCCCGCCGCCGAAATTATAAATGATGCCGTCGTCGAAACATTTATTGAGCCCGAATGATCTCCTCCCGTTCCGACTATTTCCAAAATATCGCCGACCTCCTGCGTATCAACTTTGATTGCATGTTCTCTCATTGCCGCCGCCGAACCTGTTATTTCTTCTATCGTCTCAGCTTTTGCACTCTTCGTTGAAAGTGCCGCAAGATACGCCGCATTTTGAACTGCCGAACTTTCTCCATTCATTATTTCGTTCATTACGGTATATGCCTCATCGTAACTTAAATCTTCTTTTGCAACTATTTTTTTTATCGCCTCTGCGATCATACATTTCACCTCAAAAAATTTTTTACATAATTTTTTTTATTGTAGCCGCCTCGCTCGCACGCTGTTCGATTTGTTCCAATGTTGCTCCTTGATTCGATTCTATTGCCGCAACTACTGCTCCTTCAACGAGCGGACAATCTACCAATTTCATTTTTGGTTTATCGAACATTTCCATCGCCATTTCTGCTGTCATTACTGCGCTGCCTATGTCCATCAAAATTGCAACTCCGTCGTCTGAATAAACTTGCGTCATTGCTCCGAGAATTTTTTTGCAACTCGTTCCCGTTGAATTGTCTTCAAGTCCTCCTGCCGCCGCTATCGGAACATTCGGGGCCATCATTTTCGCCAATTCAACGACACCTTCAGCCAATCTGCAACTGTGTGATGCTACCACTATTCCTACCATTTCCGCTCACTCCTTATTTTTTAAGTGCGAAAGTGTCTGCTGCTGCATCATAATATTTTTTTAATTCTTCGTCCAACTTCAAAAGTGTTATTGAAAAGCCGGACATTTCTATTGATGTCATATAATTGCCGATCATCGTATCATAAATTTTTATTTCATTTTTTTCGAGATATTTTTGAACGAAATTATTTACAATCAAAAGTTCCATTAACGGAGTTGCTCCCATTCCGTTTATCATTACCGCAACTTCTTGATTTTTATAATTTAAATCGTTCAAAATTTCGTCGAGAATTTTTTTTGTAATTTCGTCGGCATTCAAAATTTTTTCGCGTTTTATTCCTGCCTCTCCGTGAATTCCTATTCCGATTTCCATTTCATCTTCCGAAAGCTCAAAACTTGCAACGCCGCTCGCAGGAATTGTGCAAGGTGAAATTGCCATTCCCATTGAGCGAACATTTTCGATTGTACGTTGAGCAATTTCTTTGACTGATTTTAAATCTGCACCCGTCTCGGCAAGTGCACCTGCTATTTTATGAACAAAAATTGTTCCTGCTACTCCGCGTCGTCCTATTTCCGAATTTTGAGTTGCAACGTCATCCGCAACAATTACATATTCAACATTTATTCCTTCATCTTTCGCCATGTCAATCGCAGTTTCAAATGTCATTACATCGCCGCTGTAATTTTTCACTATGCACAGCACGCCTTTTTTATTTTTGACTTCTTCAATCGCTTTGAACACGGGAAGAGCTGCCGGAGAAGTGAAAATTGAACCTGCAACTGCACAATCAAGCATTCCGAAACCGACGTAACCGAAATGTGCAGGCTCATGTCCGCTTCCGCCGCCGCTTATCAATGCAACTTTATTCGGATTTAAATTTTTTCTCAGTATCACGTTTAAATTTCCGAGTCTCTTAACTTTCTCTTTTTGCGCCGCAACAAATCCTTCAATCATTTCATTTTCAACATCAGCGGGATTATTAATGATTTTCTTCATTAAAAATTTCGACCTCCACACTTTCGCATTTATTTTTATTTTGAAAAAAATTATTCGCGCTTAAAAAAAAATTTCCTGCAATCGTTATCAATATTTGAATTGTGAATTTTACTTGTAATTTTTTTGAGTTAATGATAAAATTTGAAAAAATTTTTTAAAAAATTTGTCGGAGGTTTTTTAATAAGATGCCTAAATTTATTTTTGAAGATATAATCACGGACAGCAGAAAAATTTCAAAAGGTTCAATGTTCATAGCAATCAAAGGAGAAAAATTCAACGGCGAAGATTTTGCGATTGAGGCGATTGAAAAAGGAGCGGCAGGAGTAATCGTCAATGAAAATTGTCTCGAAGAAAAATTGCCGAAGACCGGATTAATTTTAAAAGTTGCCGATACTCTCGCGACGTATCAAAATTTTGCACGTGCCTGGCGAGAAAATTTTAAAATACCGCTTGTCGCAATTACCGGATCGAACGGAAAGACGACAACGAAAGATTTAACGGCGGCAGCACTCGGAGGATTGGGAGAAATTCAAAAAACTTCAGGAAATTTCAACAACGAAATGGGAGTGCCGATAACACTTTTGGGAATCAATGAAAATCATAAAGCAGCAGTAGTTGAAATCGGAATGAGAGGACTCGGACAAATCGAATCGCTTTCAAAAATTGTCAAGCCGAATATCGGAATTGTTACGAATGTCGGTGAAACTCATATTGAATTGCTCGGTTCGATTGAAAATATTGCAAAGGCAAAAAGTGAACTCGTTGAAGCAATTCACGAAGGCGGAATCGTAATTTTAAACGCCGATGATTCAAATGTCATTAAAATGAAATCGAAGGTCAAAAGCGGAGTAAAAATAATTACATTTGGAATTGATAACGACGCTGACATTAAAGCTGAAAAAATTACAAGCGATTCGGCGACGACAAAATTTTTCGTAAACGATTTTGAATTTGAGATTCCGATGCTCGGTCGGCATAATGTTCTGAATGCACTTGCCGCGATTTGTGCAGGTATCGCCGTGAATTTGACATTTGAAAAAATAAGAGACGGTTTAAAAAATCTCAATAAAACAAAAATGCGATTTGAAATTGAAGAAAGAAACGGCTTAAAAATTATAAATGATGCTTACAATGCAAGTCCGGCATCAATGAGAGCGGCACTTCAAACGACTGCACAGATTGCCGAAGGAAGAAAGATTGCGGTATTGGGCGACATGCTCGAACTCGGCGAAATTTCCGAAAAGGCACATCGTCAAGTCGGTGAAGAAGTTTTCAAGAATAATTTTGATATTTTGATAACTTACGGACAACTTGGAAAATTTATTGCGGAAGGAGCAGTCGGAGTCAAAAAAATTTTTACTTCAGATACACATGAAGAAGCGGCAAATTATTTGAAAAAAATTTTACAATCGGGAGATACAATTTTATTCAAAGGATCAAGAGGAATGCAAATGGAAAAAATAATAAATTTGATTTGAGGAGGTAATTATTTGTGGAAAGCAGATTTGGAAAATACGGCGGTCAATATGTACCTGAAATAGTAATGCCTGCGCTTAAAGAGACAGAGACAGCTTACAATGAAGCTAAAGACGATCGCGAATTTCAAAACGAATTTAAATTTTATCTTAAAAATTATGCAGGACGACCGACACTCCTTTATGAAGCAAAAAAATTGACTGAACATTACGGAGCAGGCCGAATTTTTTTGAAGAGAGAAGATTTATTGCATACAGGCGCACATAAAATTAATAATGCACTCGGTCAAGCACTTTTGGCGAAACGAATGGGAAAAACAAGAATAGTTGCAGAGACCGGAGCAGGTCAGCACGGTGTGGCAAGTGCAACAGTCGCGGCTCTTTTCGGAATGGACTGCATAGTTTTCATGGGCGTTGAAGATATGAGACGGCAAGCGTTGAATGTTTTCAGAATGGAACTTTTAGGCGCAAAAGTTCAAGGAGTCGAAAGCGGAACGGGTACACTCAAAGATGCGACGAGTGAGGCAATTCGATATTGGGCAACGAATATTGAAGATACATATTATTTAATCGGTTCATGCGTCGGACCTCATCCGTATCCGACTATGGTCAGAGATTTTCAATCTTGTATCGGTCGTGAAATTCGAGCTCAATGTATCAAAGATTATGGCAGACTTCCAACTCATGTTGTTGCGTGTGTCGGAGGTGGTTCAAATGCAATCGGAACTTTTTACGAATTTCTTGAAGATAAGCGCGTCAAAATGATCGGAGTTGAAGCAGGAGGCAAAAACAGTTTTGAAAATGCAAAAACATTGAGCGGAAGAGGTCGCCCGGGAGTTTTGCACGGAGCTTATTCATATTTGTTGCAAACGCCTGAAGGTCAAGTTATCGAAGCGTATTCCGTCAGCGCAGGCTTGGATTATCCCGGAGTCGGTCCAGAACATTCATTCTTTAAAGATGAAAAAATTGCATTTTATGATTCTGTTAGTGATGAAGAGGCACTTGAAGCATTTAAATTTTTGTCGAAAACTGAAGGAATAGTTCCTGCATTGGAAAGTGCTCATGCGATTGCATATCTTGAAAAATTGATGCCGCAGACGAAAGAATCGGACATGATAGTAGTATGTTTAAGCGGACGCGGCGACAAAGATGTTTCTCATGTTGCAGAAATTTTAAAGAACAGCGGGAGGTGAAAATAAATGTCGAGATTGGAATCAAAATTAAATGAACTTAAAAATCAGGGACGAAAGGCATTAAATATTTATATTACTGCCGGAGCTCCCGACGTTGAGACGAGCAAACGAGCAATAATTGAAGCGACGAAAGCAGGAGCAGATATAATTGAAATCGGAATACCTTTCAGCGATCCGCTTGCAGACGGTCCTGTTATTCAAGCGAGTTCAACGGCAGCAATTAAAAACAGAATGAGTCCTTATCGTGTCGTAAGCATTATTAAGGAATTGCGTAAAAATATTGACAATCCATTAATCGGAATGGGATATATTAATTCTCTGATGAGTTACGGTTACAGATACGGAAATGATTACAACGGCTTTGAAAGATTTGTGACTGAGGCGAAAATTGCAGGAATGGACGGCTTGATAATTCCTGACGTTCCGCACGAAGAGAGTACTCAAATTAAGGCGACAAGCCGAAGAAAAGGAATCCATTTAATTGAATTTGTAACTCCGTTGACGACGATTGAAAGAATGGAATCGACTTGCAAAGATGCAACGGGATTTATTTATTGCGTATCAAATACGGGAGTAACCGGCGTTAAGGAATTGGATTTTTCAAAAATAGGAGAAGTTACAAATCAGGCACGTGAATTTACTCAAACACCTTTGATGATCGGATTCGGAATAGGAACTCCTCAAGCAGCAGCTAATGCGGCAAAATTTGCTGACGGTGTAATTGTCGGAAGTGCAGTTGTAAAAAGATTGCAGGAAAATAAATTTGATGAAGCGATGGATTTAATTCACTCAATGAGAGTTGCTCTTGATCAATCAAAATAAATTTTTTTCAAAATAAAAATTAAAATTAAAATTAAAAATGACGAGCCGAAATGAACTCGTCAAATTTTTTTTATTCAATCAATCGTTTCAAAAATTCTTTCAATGCTCGTGACTTTATTTGCTTTGTCGTCAATTTCCAAAATTATGCCGCAATATATGCAAGGTTTTTCACCAATTTCAAAAAGTGCAGGCAATCCGTTAAGAAATTTTTCAATGATAATTTCAGACTTAATTCCGAGTACAGAATTTTTCGATCCGACCATTCCCAAATCTGTAATATAAGCCGTGCCTTGAGGTAAAATTCTTTCGTCGGCAGTCTGCACATGCGTATGTGTTCCCCATATCGCCGTAATTTTTCCGTCAAGATAATATCCCATTGAAACTTTTTCGCTCGTCGCCTCTGCATGAAAATCAATTAAAATTATGTCACAATCTTTTTGAATTTGTTTAACAATTTCAGCCGCCTTTGAAAACGGACAATCAATCGCCGGCATGAAAGTTCGTCCCGAAAGATTTATAACTCCGATATTTTTTGCACGAAACGGATAAATACAAAAACCGTGTCCCGGTACACCTTCGGGATAATTTGCAGGTCTGATTAAAAACGGTTCTTGATCTATTATTTCAAAGACTCCTTTATTGTCCCAAATGTGATTTCCCGATGTAACAATATCCGCTCCGCCCGAAAGTAATTTTCTGAAAGTGTCGGGAGTTAATCCTCGTCCGTGTGCCGCATTTTCTCCGTTTACTATCACCACGTCAATTTCTTTTTCTTTTTTTATTTTCGGAGTGTAAGAAAAAAAAGCCGCTCGACCTGATCGACCGACTACATCTCCGACTATTAATATTCGCATTTATTTTTTTCTCCTTTTTTTAATTATTGTATACTATTACTCTTTCTCTCTCTCTAACTCCCACTAAGCGATTTTCTATTCTTATTTGTCGGATATTGCTTAACATCTGTTCCAAATAATCTATCTGTTCCAAAATATATTCTTCATCATTTGCACCTTCGGCAATTTCTTCAATGAGTTGTTCGCCGAAATAATTAAATGCAAGTTCTGTCAACAAATTTAATTCGCCGCAAGTCATGGTTACAATATCGCGTCGAACATTTATAAAACAAGTATCATAGATGCCTTCAACATTCAATTCAATGGTTGCATCGCCGAGTCCTTCAATCGAATGATACGCCTCGACACTTTCGGCAACGTAATTTAAAAAGCCGTCAAACATTTCCTTTGTGAAGGCACCTCTGAGCGCAAAGGAAAGCTCAAGCATACCGTCCTTTGGGTCATAACTAACCGCCTGCACCGACGGATATACAACCAGTATTGCAGCGAGCAATCTGCTGGCATCAAGATTTGGCTTTTTATTTTGATTCAAAAAGTCAAACATTATCGCTTAAACCTCCCTTAAAAAAATTTTTTTATTTTGCGTAATCTATAACGCGAGTTTCACGAATTAATGTTGCTTTTATTTGTCCCGGATAATCCAATTCTTTTTCAATCCGTTTAACAATATCGTGTGCAAGAGAAACCGCCTCAAGATCATCAATTTTATCCGGCTTGACCATAACGCGAATTTCTCGACCTGCTTGAATTGCAAAACATCTGTCAACACCTTCAAATGATTCTGCAATATCTTCAATCATTTTGAGACGTTTCAAATACATTTCAAGGCTTTCACGTCTTGCACCGGGACGAGCTGCCGAAACTGCATCCGCCGCCGCAACCAAAACTGCCTCAATCGTCGTCGCCTCAATGTCACCGTGATGTGATGCAATGGCATTTATTACATTTTTATTTTCGCGATAACGTTTTGCAAGATCTGCGCCTATTGTGACGTGAGGTCCTTCAACTTCGTGATCGACTGCCTTGCCTATGTCGTGAAGAAGTCCCGCGCGTTTTGCAAGTGTCGGATCAACTCCGAGTTCCGATGCCAAAATTCCTGCCAGTTGTGCAACTTCGATTGAATGATCCAAAACATTTTGTCCGTAACTCGTGCGATATTTGAGTCGTCCGAGAAGTTTTATCAACTCGGGATGTATTCCGTGAATTCCGACTGCAAAAGTTGCCTGTTCTCCTGCTTCCTTGATTCGATTGTCAACATCTCTTTTGGCTTTTTCAACCATTTCTTCAATTCTTGCAGGATGAATTCTTCCGTCCGAAATTAATTTTTCGAGAGCCACACGAGCAATTTCGCGGCGAATCGGATCGAATCCCGAAAGAATGACTGCTTCAGGAGTATCGTCAATAATTAAATCAATTCCCGTTAATGTTTCAAGCGTACGAATATTTCTGCCTTCGCGTCCTATGATTCTTCCTTTCATGTCATCGCTTGGAAGTTCGACGACGCTTACTGTTGTTTCCGCTACATGATCCGCTGCACAACGTTGAATTGCTATGCTTAAAATATCACGAGCTTTTTTTTCGGATTCTTCTTTAATTTGTGCCTCATATTCTTTGATTTTTATAGCTTTCTCATGTTTCAAGCCTTCTTCTGCTTCTGTCATCAAAATATTTCTGGCTTCTTCTCTGCTCAATGCCGCTATTCTTTCCAATTCGGCATTTTCTTTTTCCTGCATTGAATCAAGTTGAGTTTGTGATTCGTTTAATCTGGCTTCTTTTTTGTTTAAAAAAACTTCTTTTTTTTCTATTGATTCAAGTTTTCTGTCAAGATTTTCTTCTTTTTGAGTTAC
>CAJOPN010000020.1 GCA_905236285.1 uncultured Selenomonadaceae bacterium
AATGTCACTTGTGAACCTGCCTGCGTTGATGAGTGCGATCGTGTTATGAAAATTTCTGATGATCTTCTCAAACACATGATCGTTCGCGTCGATGAGAAAGAGGCGTAATTTATGAACAAAATTATTTTGTCAGGCAATCTTGCTCGCGATCCCGAAGTTCGTTATACTCAATCCGGTAAAGCCATTGCAACTTTTTCACTTGCAGTAAGCAGAGGCTGGAGAAGTAAAAACGATACTCAGCAACAACAACCGACGGCTGATTTTTTTAATATTGTCGCTTGGGATAAACTCGGTGAGTTTTGCGGAAAGTATCTTGCAAAAGGTCGCAAAGTGTTTCTTGAAGGTCGTTTGCAATCAAGAAGTTACGAGGCACAAGATGGAACAAAAAGATATATAACCGAAGTAATTGCGAATGAAATTGAATTTGCCGATCCGAAACGTCAAGATAACGGCGGCGGTTATGAATTTGGCAATGAAAATAATTCAAGACCGCAAAATTTCAATGACGGCAGCGACATGATCGACAACAGAAATTCAAAGATGCCGGATGACATTGACATTCCATTTTGATTTGAGGTGAATACATTATGAGACGTGAAAGAGGCAGAAGACCGCGTAAGAAAGTTTGCGCGTTCTGCGTTGATAAAATTGAAAATATTGATTATAAGGATGCTGCGAAACTTCGCCGTTTCATTACAGAGCGTGGAAAAATTTTGCCGCGTCGAATCAGCGGAAATTGTGCGAAACATCAGCGTCAAGTGACGGTAGCAATTAAGCGTGCTCGTAATATCGCGCTTTTGCCGTTTACTGCCGATTAAAATTTTTCGACATAAATTAGAAGAGCCGATTAAAAAAATTTGCGGCTCTTTTTTGATTTGAGGAATTTAATTTGAAAAAAATTTTGTTGAAACGTCGGCGATTAAAATTAAGGTTGACATTTGAAGGAATCATAATCGGAATTTTCAGCGGAATAATTATTGCGGTCTTCAGATTTTTGATTGATGAGGCTGATTTATATCGTCCGATTTATTTTGAATTTTTAAAATCTGCACAGAATATTTTTTTGTATTTGCTGACGATTGCGATTTTATTTTTGATTGCATGGACGATAAAAAAATTTATTCAAATTGACGGACAAATTGCAGGCAGCGGAGTACCTCAAATTAAGGGAATTTTATTAAACAAAATGAAAATGAAAAATCCACTCCGTTTGATTGCAATGAAATTTTTTTCGTCTATACTTGCAATCGGTTCGGGAATGTCGCTCGGTCGTGCAGGTTTAAGCGTTCAATTCGGTGCTTGTATCGGAAATTTTTTTAATAAATTGCTCGGTCGTCATCAAATTCACAAAGCAAAATCCGAAACGATAGGTGCAAAATATTTATTGACGGCGGGAGCAGGTGCAGGATTGGCGGCAATTTTCAATGCACCGCTGGCAGGAGTAATTTTTTGCGTCGAAGAACTTCAAAAAAAATTTTCTCCCGAACTTTTAATGGTTTCGATTGCAGCCGCCGTTTCATCTTCGGCAGTCGTTAAATCTGTCTTCGGAATACGTCCCGTGTTCGAGACAATAACTCCGACTTTAAAAAATACTCCGCTCATTTCGACATCACCGACTTTTGAAATGTTGATGAATATGTCGACATTAAAATTTTTTTCATGTCTGATAATTTTGGGAATCTTCGTCGGAATTTTGGGAGCAATTTTTACGAAGTCATTAACTTTGTCGCTTGATCTCTATGATAAATTCGTCGGCAATAAAATAAAATTTTTCATTCCGATGATTTTTATAATTCCGATCGGCTTGACTTGTCCCGACATTCTCGGCTGCGGCAATATTTTGGTCGATGATCTTTTAAAAAATAATTTTGAAATTTCATTGCTGATAATTTTATATGTCGGAAAATTTTTATTCACGATGATTTGCTTCGGAACAAATGCCCCGGGAGGAATTTTTTTGCCGCTTTTGGTACTCGGAGCACTCGGCGGAAATATTTTTGCAAATTTTTTCGTCGCAATGAATTTTTTCGATGCAGATTGGACGGCAATGTTTATAATTTTGGCAATGGCGGGATATTTTTCGGCAGTCGTCAAATCTCCTATAACAGGTTCAATTTTAATCATGGAACTCACAGGAAATTTTAATCATTTGCTCGCTTTGATAATTGTTTCAAGCGTCGCATTTTTAATTTCGGATTTGTTCGGTTCAAAACCTGCTTATTCGGCATTGCTTGAACGCTCATTAAATAAATAAAGTTGACATCATCAAAAACAAAGTGTAAAATATTCTTAAAATTTAACGGTTTGGAGTGATTCATTTGGATAAAAATTGTTTCATGGTTGAAAAACCTTGTCCCGTCTGCATGAAATCAACACGCGTAATCAAAACTCGTTCTCGTCTGATTGTCCAGAAAACCGACGAAGATTTTTGCGTTCATTACAAAGATTTTAATCCGTATTATTACAAAATTTGGGTCTGCGAACATTGTGGATTTGCGGCTGATGAAAAAACTTTTTTGACGAAATTGCCTGAACGTACAAGAAATACTCTTTGGGAATTTTTGGCGAAGAAAAAACTCAATATCGAATTTACCGAAGAACGCGGATTGCCTGAGGCGATTGCATCTTTCCAACTCGCAATCAGTTATCTTGATCTTATTCATGCTCCTCTTTCAAAAAAAGCCTCGACACATTTACAACTTGCATGGATTTATCGCGAGAGCGGCGACGAAGAACTTGAACAAGAAAATATGTTGAAAGCAGCTGAATATTATGATCAGTCACTCACTCAGGAACGTTATCCCGTCGGCAATTTGACTGACAACGGTGCAATGTATGTTGTCGGAGCAATTTATTACAGACTCGGAGATTATGAAAAATGCGCTCAACATCTTTCAAGAATAATTGGCGATCAATCAATCAGAAGTCGAGAACCGCAAATTTTTGACAAGGCTCGCGATTTGTGGAGTGATGTTCGCGACGAAAAGAAAAAACAAGAGACGGCTGCTGCGAAAAAATAATTTTTATAAGCAAAAAAATTTGACTCACGGAGAAATTTTTGTGAGTCATTTTTATTTTAATTTTTTAAAAAATTTTTTGCTGAAGGACAAACTTTTTTCAAAGGACATTCATCACAAAGAGGACGTTGAGCTTTGCAAATTTTTCGTCCGTGCCAAATCAGCCAATGATGAGCGTCAGACCATTTTTCACGCGGAATAATTTTTTGCAGACCAAGTTCAACTTCGAGAGGAGTATTGCCGATTGCGAGTTTAAGACGATTTGCAATTCTGAAAACGTGAGTATCAACGGCGATTGCAGGTTCTTTAAATGCAACACTCATCACGACATTTGCAGTTTTGCGTCCGACTCCGGGCAATTTAATCAAGTCATCAAAATTTGTCGGAACTTCTCCTCCGAAATCGTCAATCAACATTTTACATGTCATCAAAATATTTTTCGCTTTCATTCGATAAAAACCGCAAGATTTAATTTCTTCTTCCAATTTAGTTTGACCGAGCGATAAAATTTTTTGAGGAGTATTTGCAATTTTAAAAAGTTTTTCCGTGACGAGATTAACTCTTTTATCTGTGCATTGTGCAGAGAGAATCACGGCGATTAACAATTCAAACGGCGAATTAAATTTCAATTCGGGAATTGCTCCTGAATAAGTTTTTTCAAGTATTTCAAGTTGTTGAGCATGCATTAATAAATATCCTTTGCGACGACGATTGTTTGATCTCGATTCGGACCGACTGAAATAATTCCGAGTTTAATATTTGTGACTTCAGCCATTCTTTGAAGATATTTTTTTGCATTAATCGGCAATTCGTCATAATTTTTAATCTTGCTGATGTCGGTTTTCCAGCCTTCAAAAGTTTCATAAATCGGCTCGACATTCGCCAAAATTTTTAATGACGCGGGAATTTCATTTAAAATTTTTCCGTTGTATTTGTAATTGACACACATTTTAATTTCTTCAAAGTCGTCCAAAATATCAAGACGAGTGACAGCCATGTAATCAATACCGCTTAAAAGTCCGGCATATCTCACGACGCAGGCATCAAGCCAGCCTGTACGACGCGGACGACCTGTAACCGTTCCAAATTCGTGACCGTCATTGCGAATTTTATCGCCGATTTCATTAAGCTGCTCAGTAGGAAAAGGTCCTTCACCTACTCGCGTACAATATGCTTTTACAACTCCGACAACTTTATTAATTTTTTTCGGTGCAACTCCTGCTCCGACTGTCACTCCTCCGCTTATCGGATGACTTGCCGTAACATATGGATAAGTACCGTAATCAATGTCAAGCATCGTCGCCTGAGCACCTTCAAATAAAATTTTTCGTCCTTCGTCAATTTCTTCATTGATGAGTGCAATCGTATCACAAACGAGCGGCTTTAATCTTTCGGCATATGAATTATATTCTTTCAAAATTTCATCGTAATTCAAAGGTGCATGATTATAAATTTTTTCGAGAATTAAATTTTTCGACGGCAGAATTTCTTTTAATTTTTTTGCAAATTCTTCCTCATCAATGAGATCGCAAATTCTTATTCCGATTCTGTCATCACGATCAATATAACAAGGACCTATTCCGCGTTTGGTGGTGCCGATTTTATTTTTGCCTCTGCCTTCATCGCCGAGACCGTCAATAATTTTGTGATAAGGCATTACAACATGAGCACGATTTGAAATTTTAATATTGCTCACATCAATATTTTTAGAAATCATCGCGTCCATTTCTTCAATGAGACATTGAGGATCGACTACGACACCATTGCCTATTACGCAATGAGTGCCTTTGTACAAAATTCCTGAAGGCAGAAGACGCAATTTATATTCTTCACCGTTGACCGCGACGGTATGACCTGCATTTGAACCGCCTTGAAATCTGACGACGGTATCAGCCTGTTCAGCCAAAAAATCAACAATTTTACCTTTTCCTTCGTCGCCCCATTGCGTTCCTGTTATTACTACTGTTGACATTTTTTAATCTCTCCAAATCTTTTTTTTGAAATTTTTTATCGAAATTTTTTTATCGAACGATTAAATTATATCACAAATATAAAAATTTTTGCGGCAGGAGACAAAAAAATTTGATGATTAAAATTTATTGTTTACAAGTCGCGCTTCGTGCTGTAAAATTAATTAATAAATATTGAAAGCGAGGAATCAATAAAATGTTTAATTTCTCTCGTAAAGATACTGAGTTTTTTGATTTGTTTGTCGAGAATGCAAAATATTTTCACCTCGGCGCAGTTCTTTTGGACGAATTAATCAAAGACCCGAACAAGGCACTTGAAAGAATTGAAGATATTCTCAGTCTTGAATCAAAAGCGGACGAAGTCAACGAAAGAATTATTGAAAAATTAAATTTGACATTCATCACGCCGATTGATCGCGAAGACATCTATTCAATCGCAAGTGAACTTGATACAGGAGTTGACATGCTGCAAGGCGCATTGCAAAGATTGATAATGAGCCGAGCCGGACATGCAACCGCGAAATCTCCGATACTTTCGAATTTAATTGTTGAAAGTACAAACGAATTGGTGAAAGCATTTAAAGGTTTGGTTGACATCAAAAAAAATCAGCGTGAAATTCTTGATGCGATTGCAAAAGTCAGAGAGTACGAGAGCAAGGCGGATTTGGTTTATCGTGAGGAAATAGGTTTGTTGTATGATGACGCGACGCAAGATCCCGTTCACAGAACAATTCATCTCATTAAATGGAAAAATATTTTGGAAGATTTGGAAGAAACACAGGATCATTGCAAAAAACTCGGCGATATGATTCGCGGCGTTGTGATGAAATACGCTTAAAAATTTTTTTCGGCTCACATAAATTAAATTTGGAAGTGAAATAAATGCAAGAACTTCAATATTTAATGTTCACCGTTATAATTCTTGCGCTGTTGTTTGATTTTATAAACGGCTTTCACGACAGCGCAAATGCCATTGCAACGGCAGTATCGACGAGAGCATTGCGACCGAATACGGCTGTAATGATGGCGGCATGTTTGGATTTTGCGGGAGCAATGGTCTCAACCGGTGTTGCAAAAACAATCGGCGGTGACATAGTAAGCAATACTCAAATTGTTGACGAAAAAATTATTATCGCGGCTTTGGGCGGAGCAATTATTTGGAATATACTTACTTGGTGGTTTGCCATGCCTTCAAGTTCTTCACATGCTCTGGTCGGAGGAATGATCGGTGCAGTTCTTTTATCAATCGGTTCTTCAGGCTTAAATCTTTACGGTATAGGTAAAATTGTTATTGCACTCGTTGCTTCACCTGTCGTTGCTTGGTTTCTCGGAATAATTATAATGAATATTTTGTTCAGGCTGTTCGGCTCAATGAAACCAAGTACAATCAACAATAAATTTCGTAAAATGCAAATTCTTTCGGCAGCGGCAATGGCATTTTCACACGGCTCAAACGACGCTCAAAAATCAATGGGTATCATAACGCTTGCACTCTTCAGCGGAGGTTTTATTTCAGAATTTGAAGTCCCGACATATGTTAAAATTCTTTGTGCGACTGCAATGGCGGCGGGAGTTGCATTCGGCGGACAGAGAATTATTAAAACAATCGGCGGAAAAATTTTTAAACTTGAACCGATCAGCGGATTTGCTGCGGATTTAAATTCTTCAATCACAGTTTTTAGTGCAACGCTTTTACATCTTCCGGTTTCGACTACTCACGTTGTCAGCGGTTCAATAATGGGTGTCGGAACTGCAAAAAGAGTTAATGCGGTTCATTGGGGAGTAGCTCAACAAATGGTAACGGCTTGGGTTTTGACTATCCCGTGTACTGCAATCATGGGTGCAATTACTTATTCAATCGTCAATTTAATTTTTTGAGGTGATTTAGATGAAAATTTATGATTTCAAAGTCAAAACAAATCGCGGTGTTGAAAAATCTCTTTCCGATTACAAAGGAAAAGTTTTGTTGATTGTCAACACGGCAAGCAAATGCGGTTTCACTCCTCAATTTGAAGGACTTGAAAAACTTTATAAGACCTACAAAGACAAAAATTTTGAAATTCTTGGATTTCCCTGCAATCAATTTGCAGCACAAGATCCCGGTTCAAATGAAGAAATTCAAACATTTTGTAAATTGAATTACGGTGTAACGTTCCAAATTTTTGAAAAAGGAGACGTTCGCGGAGAAAATGCACAGCCGTTATTCAAATACCTCACGAGTCAAAAAAAATTTGAAGGTTTTGACAAAGCTCATCCCATTACCGAAGTTTTGACAAAAGCATTAAAAGAAAATTTTCCTGAATATCTTGAAGGCGACGGAATTAAATGGAATTTCACAAAATTTTTGATTGATCGCGAAGGAAATGTAATTGAACGCTTCGAGCCGACAACCGAACCTGAAAAAATTGCTCCGTCGATTGAAAAATTGCTTTAAAATAAAAAAATTTTTGCAAAAAAAAAATGTCCGACACAATTTTTTATCGGACGTTTTTTTTTTGTATAAAAAAATTTAAACTTTTGCTTTTCGGAACATATGAGAAAATTTCGGAGAATATAATTGCGAATGACTGTATTGTTCTATGTGCGAATCAAGACAATGACCGACGATAATCATTGCAGTTCTTGTTATTTCTTCTTCTTTGACTTGTTCAGCGATCGTTTCAAGTGTGCCGCGAATAATTTTTTCATCAGACCACGATGCACGCTCGACCACCGCAATCGGAGCATTTTTTGAAAAGCCGCCTTCAATCAACTCTTCAACAATCTTTGAAATCATACTTATTGAAAGGAAAATACAAATTGTCGTCTGATGTTTTGCGAGATTTTTTAATTGTTCGCTTTCGGGAGTAGGAGTTCTTCCGCCTTGACGAGTGATAATAACAGTCTGAGTAATTCCGGGCAAAGTAAATTCTTGTTTAAGAGAAGCAGCGGCGGCAAGAAATGAACTCACACCGGGAGTTATATCAAAAGAAATATTTTTTTTCTCAAGTGCGTCCATTTGTTCCTGAATTGCACCGTAGATTGAAGGATCACCTGTATGAAGTCGGACTGTCGTCAAATTTTCCGATTCAGCCGTTTCAATGACATGAATAACTTCATCAAGAGTCATGTAAGCCGAATCATATTTTTTTACATCAGCTTTGCAAAAATTTAAAAGTTCGGGGTTGACAAGCGAACCGGCATAAATTACAACGTCCGCTTCTTCTAAAAATTTTTTGCCTTTTAAAGTTATCAGTTCAATATCGCCCGGTCCGGCTCCGACAATATGCACCATAAAAATTTCCTCCAATCATAAATTATTTTTGTAGCATTGCCTCACGAAGAGCCTTTTCTTCTTCCTGAGTGAGTTTGTAAGATGAAACGCCGTCAACGATCGGTTTAACATAAGTTCGCGAGTCTTCACGTCCGAAAATTCCCGAAATTACAATTCCGTTGTTTTTAGAATCAAGCATCGCAATGCAATAACTTAAATCATTTGCCATATTGTCGAAAGCATCAAATCTGACTACGGCTATTCTCGTGATTGCCTTTGCCAAAGTCTCGTCTACTCTTTCAATTTCCTTGTGCAGTTCTTTTTGTTCATTGACTACCATGTTGACTTCTTCGACGTGACCGTTAATCAATCGTTCCAAATTTCCGCCGTCAACGCCTGCCATCATCTTTTTATATTTTTTCTTCATGTAAGACAAGTCAAGCCACAAATTTATCATAATTGCGTAAGTGATTATAAGCAGAACGCCGAATCCTACCACAAAATAAATTGGATTTGCCAAAATGAAATTGGCGGCATCCGTAAAAAACATTTAAAAATTTGCTCCCTTCATGGAGAATTTTTTTCAGATATTAAAATTCTGAGAAGTCGAAAATTTTCTGAGTGCTGCAATTTTTTCTTCTTTAGTCGAGATCGTCGCGTCAATATTTTTATTCGGTATCATCAGCGACATTTTATTGAAATTTTCAACTATACGAGATAAATCCTGTTCATTGACGAAATCAATTTGAAGTCTGCAGGATTTTTTATTTTGAGTGATTTTAACTTTTGCGCCGAGAATTTCGGTTAATTTGTCTTCAGCCTCACGAATATAAATTGACGATTCAATATTTTTTTTGACGATTTTTTTTGTTTTTTTGTCTTCAGAAATTTTTGTATCAATTATTTTATCACTGGCAGGCTTGGTGTCAATATCATTCGTCTTGTATTCATCATTTAAAATTGTCGGCGATTCTTCAATTTTTTCAACATCGGCAGTTTCGATATTTTCGGAAGTTTCAATTTCAAAATTTGTGTCCGAATTTTCCAAGAGACCCGAATTTTTAATTTCATTTACGAAAGCTTCAACTTTTCGAGCCGATAAACCTTCAGAAAGAATTATTTCAGCCGTCTGAACTTGTAAAGATTCATCTTCGATTGCGAGGAGAGGACGAGCCTGTCCCAAAGTCAAAAAATTTTTTTCAACGAGTTTTCTGACAGTAGGCGATAATTTTAAAAGGCGCAAAATATTTGCAATATGTGAACGACTTCTGCCGATTTTCGATGCGATAAGTTCCTGAGTGTGCCCAAATTCTTTAATCAATCTTTCGTATGCTTGAGCCTCTTCAATGACGTTTAAATCTTCACGCTGAACATTTTCGATGATTGAAATTTCACTTGTCTGAGCATCGGTATAATTGCGAATGATTACGGGAATTTTTTCGAGACCGACAATTTTCGCCGCACGAAGTCGCCGCTCACCTGCAATTAATTCATAACGATTATTTTCAATCGCACGAACAATAAGCGGCTGTAAAATTCCGTAAGATTTAATTGATTCGGCAAGTTCATTCAAAGAATCTGAATCAAAATCACGTCGCGGTTGATAACGATTAGGCTGAATCAATTCGGTCAAAATTTTCTGCACGCTGTCTTGAGATTGTGAATATTGCGATTGAGATTGCGGCAACAATGCTTCAATTCCTCTGCCCAAGCCGCCTTTTTTAATTGCCACGATTAAGCACTTCCTCCGTTAATTTCAAATAAACTTCAGCACTCTTTGATTTTTTGTCGTAAGCAACAATCGGCATTCCGTAAGAAGGTGCTTCTGCAAGTTTTACACTTCGCGGGATAAGAGTATCATAAACAAGATAGCCGTAATTTTTTTTGACATTTTCGACGATTTGCTGAGATAAATTTGTTCTTGAATCGTACATTGTCATAATCACGCCTTCAATCGCAAGCAGAGGATTTAAACTGCTCCTGACCAAATTAATTGTATTCTTTAATTGAGTGACACCTTCGAGAGCATAAAATTCGCATTGAATCGGAATTAAAATTGAATCGGCGGCGGCGAGAGAATTAATTGTCAACAATCCGAGTGACGGCGGACAATCAATCAAAATATAATCGTAATCATTGCGAAGAGGTTCGAGAGCATTTCTTAATTTATTTTCTCGTGCAATGGCGGAGACGAGTTCAATTTCTGCGCCTGCAAGATTTATATTCGCCGGCAGAACCGTTACATTGTAATTTGTCATTTGAAGAGCATATTTCGTTTCGACATTATTAATCAAGACATCGTAAATTGTTTTATTTAAAGTCGATTTATTTATTCCGAGACCACTCGTTGCATTGCCTTGAGGATCGCAATCGACGAGCAAAATTTTTTTTCCGTTCATTGCGAGTCCGGCACTTAAATTAATTGCTGTGGTAGTTTTGCCGACTCCGCCTTTTTGATTGGCGATTGCAATTATTCTCGCCACGATCCGAACACCTTCTTTCAATATTTTTGAAAATATTTTTCGACGCGACAAAAATTTTTCCTGCTTGACTAATCAATGACAAAGTTTATAATTGGTGCAGGAATTTTTTTTAACGTGAAGAAATTTAGAGGATAATTTTAAATGAAAAAATTTAAATTTCAACTTGAAACATTATTAAAAGTTACTCAGAGAAAAAAAGATGATGCCGAATTAAAATTTGCCGAAGTATCGCGGCGGCTTGAAGAATGTAAAAAAAAATTAGAAACTTTATTGATAGAAATGAAGCAGGGACAGACGGAATACACCGAATTGACGAGCGAAGGCAAGAGAGTAACAATCGGCGTAATAATGAGTTACAATGCATTTTTTAATTGGAAGCGTCAACAAATTGAAGATCAACAAAAATTAATTTTAAAAACAACGAGCGAACGTCAGCAAAAATTAAAAACGCTGATGGAATTGATGACGTATTTGAAAAGTATCGAACAGCTTAAAGAAAAACGAAAACGTGAATACAATGAAGAAATACTTTTTGAAGAACAAAAAATGCTTGATGAAATCGGATTGCAACTGCACATAAGAGGAAATTAAAATAAAAAAATTGAAAGGCGATGATTGAGTGATACCGAGAATAGACGAGATACAAAATTTTAATCAGCGGCTTGCAGGTATCGAAAGAATACGGCAGAGAATAGCTGAAATCGAAAAACAAATAGGAATAAACAATTCCGGCGGAGAAGATTTTCAGACGATTTTAAACAGAGAGCTTGCAAAAACCGAAAATGTAAATTCGACGCAAAAAGTCAACAGTACAAATCGAGCAGAAAGAAATCAAATTGAAAAGCAATCCGTAAATGAAAATTTGGAAACGGACGGCAATAAATCATCAAAAACCGCTCAACGTTCAAATGTTTCAAATTCAGCAAACACATCAAGGACGAGAACATTACCCGGAGAAGA
>CAJOPN010000021.1 GCA_905236285.1 uncultured Selenomonadaceae bacterium
GGAATGCTTTACACAGGCGGCATTCACGATGAAGGAGTAACGATTGCGGCAGCCTTTGCTGATTGTGATTCGTCCAAAGCTCTCGTTTTCGGTTCATTTAGTGCATTTATTTTCACGGGACTTTTATATTTGCCGCGAAAAGTTGTTACATTCGATGAATTTTGCGGTTGTTTCACTCAAGGATTTAAGGCAATGGTTCCTGCAATTTTTATTTTATGTCTTGCGTGGTCACTTTCAGGAATTTGTTCCGATAAATATTTAAATCTCGGCGGATATGTCGGTGAGGTCGTCAGTCAGCATACTTCGGTAATGGTGTTCCTTCCTCTGATATTTTTCCTCGTGTCAATCGGTCTTGCATTTGCAACGGGAACAAGCTGGGGAACTTTTGGAATTTTGATTCCGATTGCAATGGCGATTCTTGATGCTACCAATACCGATTTATATCCGATGTTGGTTCTTTGCATTGCGGCAATTTTATCTGGAGCAGTTGGAGGAGATCATGCCTCGCCTATTTCCGATACAACAATTCTTGCCTCTGCAGGTGCTCAATGTAATCATCTTGATCACGTTTCAACTCAAGTTCCTTATGTTTTCATTGTAAGTATTTGTTGTATCGCCGGTTATCTTGTCGACGGTCTCACTCAAAACGGCTGGCTTGGTCTTGCAACGGGATTTGCGACGCTTTTTATTGCAATGTTTTTAATCAGAGCGAAAATTGCTCCGGTCGATAATTGAGGAATTTAAAATGAATGAAGGACTTTTTACAAATGAAATAACCATTCTCGGAATTGGAAATATAATTTTGTCTGATGAAGGTTTTGGCGTGAAAGTTGTCGAGTATCTTCAAAAAAATTTTTCATTTCCGGAAAATGTTTCATTGATTGACGGCGGAACTTTGGGAATTGAACTCACCGAATTTGTCACCGGCACAAAAAAACTTTTAATTATTGATTCGATTGACGGCGAAAAAGATTCGGGAACAATTTTTAAATTTGTCGGCGATGAAATAAAAAATCATTTCAATGAAAAAATTTCTGCACATGAAATCGGTATTCAAGATGTTTTGACTTCGCTTGAACTCACCAATAAAAAAATTCCCGACGTAATTGTGATTGGTGCTCAACCTTTCAATCTTGACGCGGGAACTGACTTAACTCCTCAGATGAAAAAACTTTTGCCAATTGTTGCAGATATGGCTCTTGAAATTTTAAGCGACTGGAAAATTAATTTTCGTCGGAAGGAATAACTGCATTTAATGACGCGATTGCAACTTCAATCATTTCATCATCAGGCGGTCGTGTCGTCAAATATTGCAGCCATAATCCCGGCATGATTGCAATTCTTAAAATAGGATTTGTCGATCGTGCCGCACTTCTTATTATTTCGTAAGATATTCCGGCTACCACAGGCAATAAAATTATTCTTGATAAAATTCTAAGCCATAAATCGGGCCAGCCGAGAAATGCAAATACGAAAATTGAAACGAGCATTACAATCAACAAAAAAGCCGTGCCGCATCTCGGATGAAGTCGCGGAAATTTTTGAACGTTTTCGACAGTCAAAGGCAAATCGGCCTCGTAACAGAAAATAGTTTTATGTTCCGCTCCGTGATATTGAAATACTCTTTGAATATCTTTCATTCGTGAAATTGCAAAAATGTATGCTATAAAGATCACGAGCCGCAAAATTCCTTCAAATAAATTCAAAAAGAACGAATCCAAATTAAGCGAATCAAAAAATTTAACTGCACCTGTTGGAATTGCGATAAACAAAATTGACGCGAGAACGATTGCAAGAATAATTGTTCCAGCCATTTCTTTGTCGTTGAGCTGTTCATCTTCCTCACCTGCCATTTTCGCCGAATATGAAAGAGATTTCAAGCCTAAAATTAATGATTCAAAGAGTGAAACGCTTCCACGCAGAAAAGGTTTTTTCAAAATGGGATAACGATCTCCGATTGAATTAATATTTTTGACTTCGACGGCGATGTTTCCGGTCGGTTCACGAACTGCAGTTGCAACTTTTCCGAATCCTCGCATCATTACTCCTTCAATGACTGCTTGACCTCCTACCAAAGGTTTTTCCAAAATATCACCTCAAATTATTTAAAAGAGATTGCAAAGTAATTTTGTCGAGTTCACGCTCGGCTGTTTTTTTTACGTTGTCGAGATTTTTATTTAAAATTGATTGAATATTTTTTCCGACGGGACAATTAAAATTCGGATGCTCGTGAATGTGAAATAATTTTTCATTGACTTCAACGGCATTAAAAATATCAAGCAAAGAAATTTCTTCAGGAGATTTTTTTAATTTTGCTCCGCCGACTCCTGCCGCGACTTCAATTAAATCTGCATTTTTGAGTTGTATCAAAATATTTCTAATGATAACCGGATTGACTCCGACACTTCCTGCGATGAAATCCGAAGTAATTTTGAATTGATCTTTGAAAAATTCCGTAACGAGCAAAGTATGAACCGCTATCGGCAAACGTGATGAAAACTGCATAAATTATCACCTCAAAAAATTTTAAAAAAATTTTATTGTAACTCTTGACATTACATCAAAAATGCTGTACACTCTTCAATGTAAGCGAACGGCTTACAACATTGTAACATAAATTTTGGAGGTAATCAATATGAAAATTGCAGTAGTTGCTGCCAACGGTAAAGCAGGAAAATTGATCGTTAAAGAGGCTCTTGACAGAAATTTTGATGTGACAGCGATCGTCAGAGGACAAAATAAAACCGATGCAAAAAAATCAGTTATCAAAGATATTATGGAATTGACGAAAGACGACCTTAAAAGTTTTGACGCAGTTGTCGATGCTTTTGGAACTTTCGTGCCGGATACACTTTCACAACATTCAATCACACTTAAACACCTTTGCGACATTTTAAGCGGCAGCAAAACCAGACTTTTAATTGTGGGAGGCGCAGGCAGTCTCTACATTGATAAAGGACATAAAACGCAATTATTTGAAACGCCTGACTTTCCAAAAGAATATCTGCCACTTGCAAAGGCGCAGGGTAAAGCTCTTGCTGAACTTCGTGAACGTGACGATGTTCAATGGACATTTATTAGTCCTGCGGCAGATTTTCAAGCTGAAGGAAAACGTACGGGAAAATATATTCTCGCAGGTGAAGAATTCACTCTCAATTCAAAAGGCGAAAGTATTATCAGTTATGCAGATTATGCAATCGCAATGATTGACGAAATTGAAAAAGGCGATCACATTAAACAAAGGATAAGTGTTGTCGGTGAATGAAAAAATTGAACAAGCCGCAGAAATTATTCAATCGGCAAAAACAATTTTAATCGGAGCAGGTGCAGGACTTTCGACATCGGCAGGTTACACTTACAGCGGAGATCGTTTTGAAAAATATTTTTCAGATTTTGAAGAAAAATATCATTTTCGGGACATGTACAGCGGCGGATTTTATCCTTATAAAACCGAACAGGAATTTTGGGCTTATTGGAGCAGAAATATTTTTTATAATCGTTACGATCAACCGCCAAATGAAGTTTATCAGAATCTTTTAAATATCGTCAAGGATAAAAATTATTTTGCACTGACGACGAATGTTGATCATTTATTTCAAAATAACGGTTTCGACAAATTGAAATTATTTTACACTCAAGGCGATTACGGATTGTTTCAATGCTCGACACCTTGTCACAAAAAAACTTACGACAATGAAAAAATTATTCGCGAAATGATTGACGCTCAAAAAGATATGAAAGTGC
Organism: uncultured Selenomonadaceae bacterium; assembly: GCA_905236285.1. Taxonomy (GTDB): domain Bacteria; phylum Bacillota; class Negativicutes; order Selenomonadales; family Selenomonadaceae; genus Quinella. The sequence goes on from CAJOPN010000021.1 coordinate 3,745, forward strand.
CGATTGAATTAATTCCGAAATGTCCCAAATGCGGCGAAAGCATGACGCTGAATCTTCGTTCGGACGATAATTTTGTTGAAGATAACGGCTGGCATCAAGCGGCATATCGTTACAAAAAATTTTTGAGTACATATCTTGATGATGAAATTGTTTTGCTTGAGCTCGGAGTCGGCGGAAATACTCCGGGTATAATAAAATATCCTTTCTGGCAGATGACGCTTGAAAATCCAAAAATAAAATTTATTTGCATTAACAAAGGTGAAGCGGCAGTTCCGAAACAAATTGACGCTCAAAGTATTTGCATTGATGACGACATCGGAGAGATTTTAAAATGGATAAACTCGAAAAAATAAAAAAATTAAATCGGCAACTTCTTGATGAAATGCCAAATCTGCAAATTGATGAAATTCCGAACGACTTAAATTCACAGAGAAAACTTTTGCGTGCATTGATGAATATCCGTCCGCCCTTTCCTCTTGATGAAAATTTTTTAAAATTGCAGGACGAAATTTTGACTGCGGAAAAATTTGAAAAAGGCATTGTAAAATTAACAGACGTTGAAAACATTTCAAAAAATATAAAATTATGGCAGGGAGACATCACACGGCTTGAAGTAGATGCAATAGTCAATGCGGCAAATTCTGCACTTCTCGGCTGTTTTGCTCCGTTACATAATTGCATTGACAACGCCATTCATTCCGCCGCTGGTCTTCAACTTCGCGACGCTTGCAATAAAATTATGAATGAGCAAGGATACGACGAGCCGACAGGTTTGGCAAAAATTACACCTGCTTTCAATCTTCCGAGTAAATTTGTAATTCATACTGTCGGACCGATTATTTCCAAAAATCGTGCGCCGAACGGTCAAGAAGAAATTCTTTTGAAAAATTGTTATGAAAATTGTTTGAAATGTGCAGTCGAAAATAACTTAAAAAGTATTGCTTTCTGTTGTATTTCTACCGGCGAATTTCATTTTCCAAATCAACGAGCCGCCGAAATTGCAATCAGCACCGTCAAAAAATTTCTTGAAAAAAATAATTGCGATTTAAAAATAATTTTTAACACATTTAAAGAAGTCGATACAAAAATTTATGAATTGTTGCTCAAATCTTCTTCATGATATGCAAAAGCGTTGTGATTGTGAATTGATTCAAAATTTTCACATTCGACGCTGAATTTTTTTACTCCCGAAATTTTTCTGATGGCAATTATCACATCTCGCAAAATATCTTCAACGAATTTTGGATTTTGATATGCCGCCTCCGTGACAAATTTTTCATCTTCACGCTTGAGAACCGAATAAATCGGACTTGATGCCTGTGTTTCAATTATTTTCGCCAATTCCTCAATACTGATTATATTGTTGAGATTGTCGAATTTTAATTGAACTTTGCAAACGGATCGTTGATTGTGCGCTCCGAAATTTGAAATTTCCTTACTGCACGGACAAAGAGTCGTCAAAGGAATTTCAACACCCAAAATAAAATTTCTCTGCTCGTCGATTACTTCTCCTTCAAAAAAACAATCGAGATCAAGCAGCGATTTTTTTTTGCTTACCGGTGCCTCGCGCTCGACAAAATATTTAAATGATATTTTTAATTTTGCAATATTCGTGTTTAATTTGTTTATTGCCTCATTTAAAATTATATCCACTCCGCTCATTGACATAGGTTTCATTGTCCAATCAGTTAAAATTTCCATCAGTCGGCTCATATGAGTGCCGCGCAAATCTTTGCTGAGTGAGACCGTAAAACAAATTTTCGCCTGTACTGGCTGAAGATTATTTTCGTTTGCAATTAAAAACGGCAGGCAAACGTCATTTACGCCTGTCTGCTTAATCGTGATTCCTCTTGTATCCTTCTGATTCTGCACGTCATCCATATTTAAATTTCTTCCTCTCGTTTATTTCATTTAACATTGACAAATATGATTCATAGCGTTCAGACAAAATTTTTTTATTTTCAACTGCCGATTTAATTGCACAATTCGGCTCGTGACTGTGTGAACAGCCGCTGAATTTGCAATCTCCGACATATTCGGCAAATTCTTTAAAACAATTCGCAAGATTTTTTTCATCAAGACCGATTTCAGTCAGATCGACATTGCTAAATCCGGGAGTATCAATCAAAAATCCATCCGCAAATTTTATTAATTCGGAAACGCGCGTTGTATGTTTGCCGCGTTTTATTTTTTCGCTGACATCTCCGATTTTTAAATTGAAATTTTTATCAACTGCGTTCAAAATTGATGATTTGCCGACCCCGCTTGCTCCCGTAAAAACCGTCACTTTATTTGAAATTGTTTCTTTGAGTTTTTCAATGTTTGTGCCCTCGACAGCCGAGACTTTTATTATCTCGTAAAGATTTTTGTATTCATTCAAAAAATTTTCGGCATCATCAATCAAATCAATTTTATTAATACAAATCAAAATCTTTTCGATACCCGACCATTCAGCCAAAATTATAAATCTGTTCAAAAGAAGTCGATTTAAATCAGGTGAAGTCGCCGCGAAAGTTAAAATAACTTGATCGACATTTGCAACGGTCGGACGTTTTAAAAAATTTTGACGCGGTTCAACTTTTTCGATAATTCCTGTGCCGTCATTCAATTTGCTTACTTCGACGAAATCACCGGGATATATTGCGCTGCCTGTTCGTTTGTCTCTTTTCATCAAGCCGCGAAGTTTACAAGGCAACAATTCGTCTTCAATCTCAACGAAAAAAAACGAATTATAAAATTTAATCACTCTGCCAATCAAATAATCACTCGCTTAAAAAAAATTTAACGATTGTCTGAGCAGGAGCAGAATTTTTTTAAGTCCTTCAATTTTTGTCAATTGAATTTGGAATCGGTTCCGATGTAAAATTCAATTTGACTTGATTTTATTCCAATAATTAAATTTTTTCAATTTATTAATGCTGAACCGTACTTTACATTAACGATATAACGAATAATGAATTTCGGATATAATGAATAAAGAAATTTAGGAATATCGAGACAGCCAATTCTTTTTATTCATAAAGATTTATTCTTTGATTTTTTGTGCAGCCTCTTAGTTCATCTGCACCTGAACCGAAGGAACATAAATTTTTCTGCTCCCATTCACACAGCCGTTTTTTTATTTTTTGATTCAATATATTCTTCAATAATCGAATCGTTATAACCGTAAACATTAAAAGGCACTTCGTAATCAACTTTTGTATTCAACAAAGCCGAATCAATACTGGTTGAAATTTCATCTGCCTTATCGTAAAGTGCTTTTATAACTCGGCGCAACCTGTTTCTGTCGAAATCAATCGTCTTAATGCGTTCAATGTCGTAGCGATATTCAATTTGATTGCCTTCATTGTTGAAAACGTAGCCGCGACCTTGATTTTTTTGTACGACGTTTGAACTTTTTTGAGTAACGATAAAATCAAATGCTTTTACTGCCGAATGACGCTGTTTATTTACTTCTACCGCTGCATCAAGATCAAAATTCATATTCAATTTCGCTTTGCTTATCGCTTGAGCAAGTTTTTCGCGTTCGTCAAGAAGCATTAAAATAAAATCAATAACTTTGTCTGCAGGAAATTTTTTTGATTCCAAATTTGTCAAATCCAAAACTTCATCGTTCTGACCTTCAACCGCTTTACTGCGAAAATGTTTTTCTTTGACTGTCATAACGTTGTCAATCTCAAGCAAATAATCTTTCGCATAAGACAAAAGATTTGTAAATAAATTTTGCGTGTGAAATGCCTCTTTTAAATTCATTAAATCGTCTCCAAAAAATTTTTTAAATATTTTATCACAATAAAAAAAAAAATCAATAGCTCAAAAAATTTTGCGAGCTCAAAAAAATTTCACACTTCAAAAAAGATTTAATAAAAATAAAAAAAATTACGATAAAATGTTATAAGAAAGTGAGGCGAAAATTTTTGGCAACGACAACAATAATTAATTTGATGTCGCTTGACAATCGTTCGGTCAAAACCGTTTCATCGTCAATGCGCTCAATGAATGATTTTCAAAGACAAACAAATCCATATAAAAGCAATACTCAAAACAGAAATAATTTTAATCAAGTCTTGGAAAGATTCAACGAGTCAAATTCATCAATGTCAGACGATTTGAACAATACAATATCA
>CAJOPN010000022.1 GCA_905236285.1 uncultured Selenomonadaceae bacterium
ATTTCGAGTACTTCATACTGTACGCCAAAATGGAGGTGTGCAGCATGAATGTATTATTTATGGCGAAAGAAACTGTTTCTTCGATTTTGTCATTGAAATATATGTTGAAAAAAAATGTCAATGTTGTGTTCGCCGTGATTCGTCCGCAAGATGAAACGCTGAAAAAAATTTGTCATGAATCAAAAATTCTTACAGGAAGTGAAGCAGATTTTTTGGCTGTTCATGATGATTTGCCTGAAATTGATTATTTGTTTTCTTACTATTGGAAATTGGTTAAGGCTGAAACTTTAAAAATTCCTGTAAAAGGCGCGATAAATTTTCATCCCGGACCTTTACCTGAAGCAAGAGGTTCAGGCTATCATGTTTCAATATTAAATAATTGGGGATATTGGGGAGTTACGGCTCATTACATGGACGAAACATTTGATACAGGAAATATTATTTGTTGCGACAGATTTCCTTTGCCGCCGAATATTGTTAATCGTGAACTGGTTCATCTGGCGCATATAAAAAATTTTGAGTTGTTTAAAAAGATTTTGGATAAAATTTTAAATGGCGAAATTTTAGAAAATACTGCTCAAACTTCAGGAAATTATTACAGCTTGAAGGAGTTGGAGGCAGGAAAATATATTTTGGAAGGTGATTCTGCAGAAATAATCAAAAGAAAAATTCGCGCTTATTGGAATCCTCCATATTCGGGCGCAAAAATAATTTTGAATGAGTGCGAATACACTTTGGTTGATGAGGAGATTTTGAAATACATAGCTGAACACACCGCAGATTGGAATGATGTTGTTTAGCTGAAAAATTTTTTGTGAAAAATTATTTAGTGATTGGATGTTGCTCATGAAGGAAATTGGAAGCGAGTTTTGGACGGTTGAAAAAACATTTTTGCACAGTCATTGGTGGGATAATTTCGGCGTTGACAGAAGATTTTTCATTTCCGGCAGAACTGCGTTATATGCTTTGATAGACGATATTGTCAAGAAAAAATTTCCTCAGTCGGTGTGCATGCCTGATTACTGTTGCAAATCAATGGTTTTGCCGTTTGTCCGTCATAATATCGACATAGATTTTTATCATGTTGATGTAAGCGGGGAGGGGTTGAAGTTTGAAATAAAAATAATAAATCGGAAGATATATTTTATGTGACGGATTATTTCGGAATTCTTCGGATTCAGCTTTAGAATTGGGCAAGATTTTATAAAAAATTTCGGAAAAATCGACTTGGATAAAGATTATGCGAAGGAAACAAATTATAATTTTGTAAGAAAGAAAAAACTTGCTAAAAAAAATTGTGAAGGCATTAAATTGATGTTTTCTGAATTAAATTCTGAAGATTGTCCGCTTTATGTTCCGATATTGGTTTCAAAGGGGAGGCGTGACGATTTAAAACAATATTTGATAGATAATAATGTTTATTGTCCCAATCATTGGAATAACGAACATTTCAAAATAAAAAAACAGCATATACGAAGAAGAACTTTCTTTGGTATGTGATTAGCGTTACGATATAAGCTACATGCAACATGAAGCGGATATTGTAAAAATTTTTTTTGAATTAAATTAAGAGGTGAAAAATTTTAATGATTAGTCCGACAAAGCCGGTTTTGCCGAGTTATGAAGAATACATTTCAGAAATAAAATCAATTTGGAAAACTGGATTGATGACGAATAACGGGCCGAAATTAAAAAAATTCGGCGAGAAATTAAAAGAGTATATCGGTTGCGAAAATGTAAGTTTGTTTGTAAACGGACATTCAGCATTGGTGACGGCATTAAAAGCATTGGAATTGAGCGGAGAAGTTATAACATCGCCTTTCACATTTGTATCGACAACAAACGCAATATTGCAGGCTGGATTGACCCCTGTATTTTGCGATATCGACGACACATATAATATTGATGCGAACAAGATAGAAGATTTAATAACAGAAAAAACTTGCGCAATAGTAACTCCGCATATTTTCGGGATACCTTGCGATGTTGAAAAAATTCAGCGTATTGCCGACAAACATAATTTGAAAATTGTTTATGATTCTGCGCAAGCGTTCGGAACA
>CAJOPN010000023.1 GCA_905236285.1 uncultured Selenomonadaceae bacterium
GCCGCTTTAAATCCTTTCGGATATGCCACGCCTGCAATTTTATGTTCTTCACTAAACATTTTTTCAACGCCTTTCAAATTTTAAAAAATTTTTTCATTAATTATAGTTTATCATTTTTTAAAAATCAAGCAAAAATAAATGTTCCGTGATTCATGCTCAAAATTTTTTGTAAAAAAAATCCGCCGTGATTGGCAGATTAAAAATTTTTTAAAATAAATTTTTTCAATCGGAAGAAATTCTGAGTTGATGAACTGCACTTTTATCAATGTCAATGTCTGAGGCCGTACGCAAAAATGTTTCAAATTTGTCTCCGGTCGCAGTATTAATTGCTTCAACATGAACGCCTGAAGCATCTACTTTAAATGTAACTTGAATTTTCGTCGTCTTCGGAGTATTCGGCGGCAAGTTCACTATCAATTCACCAAGCAATTTTACATCGTGAGCCGGATCCGTTGCCTGCGGTTCTCCTTCTTCATTCACGCACGGAATTATTGCATCTTCCATTGAACGATTTTCAAATGCACGAAGTCTTACTCTTTCTTGATTGTCTTCAATCGGATAATATGTTCTAGTTGCTATCGCAGGCATTTTTTCGCCGACTTTGATGAAATTTTCTAATATATATTTACTCTTACTGCCTTTTGTATCGACAACGCCGGGTCCGAATGAGCGCGGTGTTTGATCTTCAACGGCAAATTTCGTCGCCAATTCAGCGCGTTTATCTTCAGAAATATTTTCGACGTTTGAATCTTCATCTGAAACGTTATCGACTGCAAGACCGAGCATTGAGGCATAAATTGCTGCACCTTTCGCAACTGCCTGATCGGGATCGTGTTGTTGAACTTTTCCGGGAAATCTCGCCTCAACAGCATTTTTTATCATTGGCATGTAAGTTGAACCGCCGACGAGCAAAACTGTATCAATTTCAACGCCGTCTACTTTTTGAAGTGTTCGCTCAACATGATTCATTGTCGTGCCGACCAAATCAGCCGTCATTTTTTCAAAATCATTTCTTGTTACGACTATTTCCGTTCGCGAGCCGTTGACATCTATTCTTACTTTTGCCTTTTCTTTTTGACTGAGTTTTCTTTTTGCCTCTTCGACTTTACTTCGAATATCTTGACGAGTTTCAGCGTCCAAATCTTCAGGTGAAAGTCCGTTTTCATCACAACAAGCATGTAAAATAAAATCTGAAAGTTTGTCGTCCCAATCTTTTCCGCCGAGTTCTCTTTCGCCGCCGGTTGCAAGTACCGTTATTTTTTGCACGTCGCCGCCGTTGTCACTCGGTGTCATTGACATTTTTATGATTGAAACGTCGAATGTTCCGCCGCCGAGATCATAAACCAAAATTGTACGATCTTCTTGAAATTGTCTTGCACAATAACTTAATGCTGCTGCCGTCGGTTCATTAATCAAATTCAAAACATTTAATCCTGCAAGTTCGCCTGCTTGTTTCGTCGCCGATCTTTCTTCAAGTCCGAAATATGCAGGAACCGTTATAACCACGTTGTCAATCGTGTCGCCTTGTGATTCAACTATGTCTTTCAATCTCGTTAAAATCAATGCGCTGATTTCAGTAGGCGTATAAGTTTTGTCATCGAATGTGTAAGTTCTCGCGTCCGATTTTCCTATCCAGCGTTTTACAAATTGAACGACTCGATCACCGTCAGTTTCAATATTGTCTTTCGCCACTTGCCCGACTATTACATTATTTTCATTTTCAAAAAATACGACTGATGCCAATGTATTTGAATTGTCTTCATTATTGCGAATGACTTCGGGATTACCGTTCTGATCAAGTCTCGCTATGCATGAATAAGTCGTTCCCAAATCTATTCCGTATGTACTCATTAAAAATTTTTCCTCCAAATTAAATTTTAATCACGCGGAGCAATCGTCAACATTTCTGATTTCGTTGTGAGTGACGAATCATAAACGTAAACATCAACATATTCGCGATAAAGCGGATGCCCGTTGCGTACGACTCCGGGTCTTCGACTTTTCGCTATCGTGTTGTGTTTGCTCTCGTCGTCCGTCGCTATTACATTTATTATTTTCGTCAAAAGCGGTCTTCTTGATTCGCCGATTTGACTCGTTGAAAGTTCCGCTCCGTAATCTGCCAAAATATCTTCAAGCTGTTCAAACATTAATTGTAACGTACGTTTTACATTTTCATTGATTGATTCGTCGCTCAATAAATTTCTGTACTCAACGCAGACCGTCGCTATTTCTTTCAATAACGGTGTAAATTGTTCGCCTCGCTGCTGCTCTTTCAATTGCACCAATTCATTTTGCATGCCTTGACGCACTTGATTTTGAAAATTTATATTTTCTCTCAAAACTTGCGTCAACTGCCTTGAAAATTTTTCCTGCTTGTCGATGAGTTCATTTAATAATTCCGTCAGTTGATTCAAATCATTTTTCGACGTTAAATCCGTTACTTCATTTGCTTCATCAGCTTGAATTTCTGTTTGTATCTCTGAAGACATTTTTTGCTCCTCTCAATGCAAATTTTTTTGACAACGTAATATATCACATTATTTATTTTTATGGAATACTTATTTAAAAATTTTTTCTTGACAATTTTTTTTTATCGTTGTATACTTTTAGAGCTTTCGGGGCATAGCGCAGTTTGGTAGCGCACCTCGCTTGGGACGAGGGGGTCGAGTGTTCAAATCACTCTGCTCCGACCATTTTTTTTGCTCAAATTTAAATAAATGACAGCATGACGAGCATTTCAGAAATTGTTGTAACTGCTCCGTAAATATCTCCGGTCACTCCGCCGATTTTTTTTTGCGCCAATTTTCCAAAGTACAATGTGAATATCAATGAAATAATTATTGAGATCAATAAAAATTTTATAAATTCATTTAAAATTAAAATCAACGGCGCAATCAAAATAAAAGTTTCAACCGCCGCGAAAATTATTGTCGAATGTGTTGAATATTTTGCAAAGGCTTTTCCCATTCCTTCGGCTCTTGCATACGGAAAACCTCCGATTGTCAGAACCATCATTAAACGTGCAATTATTGGTGCTGAATATATCGCGGCAAAAAAATTTAACGTCGAAAGTTCGCTCAACGTTGCATATTCCAAAATCGAC
>CAJOPN010000024.1 GCA_905236285.1 uncultured Selenomonadaceae bacterium
AATAAAATTTATGTAGCTGAAAGCGGCGTTAAAAATTCTGCTGACGTTGCCACGTTAAAAAAAATCGGTGCGGACGCCGTTTTAATCGGTGAAACGTTGATGCGTGCCATCGATAAAAAATCTATGCTGAATAATTTCCAGGAGGTTTATTAACATACCAATGAAAGAAAAAACTTTTATTGACGAATTATCACAAGAAGAACGCCGCGCATTAAAAGAAAATCATCCGATTCAATCGCAATTAATTTTTAAAATTATTCGTAGCGAAGGTGAAGAAGAATTAGACAGAAAAACTGTCGCACTTATATTTTCAGCTTTAGCCGCAGGAATTTTTGTATCATTTTCATTTTTTTTCCGCTCCGTACTTCATTTGCATATGGCAGGTTCACAATTTGAGCCGTTAATTTCAAGTTTCGGCTACACTGTCGGCTTTGTAATTGTCATACTCGGACGAATGCAACTTTTTACAGAAAACCCGATAACTACAATAATTCCGCTACTTTGTAATTTTACGGCAAAAGAATTTTTTAAAGTCGTCAGATTGTGGAGCATAGTATTTTTTTTCAACATTGTAGGTACGGCGATAGCGGCAGCATTTTTTTCATTCGACGGCGCAGTTTCTGCAGAATTTGAAAACGCTCTGCACGAAGTGGCAAGAAATGTTATGAGTTTGAATGCGATGGAAAATATTTTTCGCGGAATACCAGCAGGAATAATAATAGCAGTTTTAGTATGGATAGCGCCGCAGACAAAAAATTTCAGACTTAGTACGATAATATTTTTAGTATATTTCATAGCGTTGGGCGATTTTTCACACGTTGTAGTTGGTTCATGCGAAATGGCTTTTGAAATTATTGAAGGCGATGCAAACTTTTTAGATTACTTTTTCAAATTTTTAATTCCAACTGGAATAGGAAATATTATCGGCGGCACGGTTATTTTTACTTTGCTGATTTATAATCAAGTTCGCGAAGAATTGAAGAAAGCTTGAACGACGACTAAAATTAAATTTTGTGGCTTGACGCGCGGTAAAAATATTGAAGTTGCTAACGAGTTGACGCCTGAATTTATCGGCTTTGTCTTTGCGGAAAAAAAGCCGCCGTCACGTGTCGATTGAACAAGCAATCGCTTTGAAAAATATTTTGAATCCGAAAATTTTATCTGTCGGCGTCTTCGTCAATGCCGATAAAAAATGCCGATAAAAATTTGTGCTTGAAAGTTTAAAAGCATCCAAATAAATTTTATGAAAAAATTTTTCCCCGCGCTAATTGGTACGGGGATTTTAATGCGTAATTCGTAATGCGTAATGCGTAATGAATAACCTACTTCCTAATTTTCCGCTAATTGTATAATCAAATAGGACAGTCAAAGAAAAAGACAAACCCTGACACAATTTCAACGCGGAGAAATTCAAGCAATGCTGAAATTAAACGTCCCGAAAATCCAAATTGCCAAAAAAAGTCGGCATATTTCGCTATACCTTGTATGAAGAATTGGAAACAAAAAATGAATCGTAAAGCCAATAAAAAATATTTTCACGAAAATAAGAGAAAGTACGAAGACAGTATAGAAAATTGAATAAAAAACATTGCGCGTAAAATTTTTGATTATCGCTATTCAAATGAACTTTTTCTCTTATCCATATTGCCTTAAAATTTTTTCTAAATCTGTCCTATTTGCTATTGCAATTAACCTTTCTTTTCGCCAAAATAAAATTAATCTTGACAGTATAAAATCTTGCGGGTATAATTTCCTTTACCGTTTTTGTCACTGGAGGCATTTTGTCACAAAAGTGGAGGAATGTTTTGTGAAATTTAAGCACCTGTAACTTTTGCGCGTTGGTCTTACGAGAGACAGCGGCTTTTTTTAATTAAGAATTAAGAATTAAGAATTAAGAATTGATAGTTAAATAGAAATTTTAAATTTTATTTAATCCTTAAGAATAAGGAGTGACTGATTTAATGTTTAGTCCTGTTCGAGTTGGCAAGCGGACGCGGTACAGTTACGCCAGAATTAAAGAAGTTATGGAAATGCCACATCTTCTTGACATTCAGCGTAAATCTTATGAATGGTTTCTGCGCGAAGGCTTGGAAGAAATTTTGAAAGATATTTCGCCGATTAGCGATTTCAACGGAAATTTAAAACTTTTCTTCGGCAAATTCAAACTTGGTGAACC
>CAJOPN010000025.1 GCA_905236285.1 uncultured Selenomonadaceae bacterium
AAATTTATTCTTTCCGATATTCCACCTGCACCGCGCGGAATACCTCAAATTGAAGTTACATTTGACATTGATTCAAACGGTATCGTCAACGTTAGTGCAAAAGATTTGGGAACTGGCAAGGAACAAAAAATTGTCATTCAATCGTCAAGCGGCATGAGTAAAGAAGATATTGACAAAATGGTTAAAGAAGCAGAAATGCACGCGGCTGAAGACAAGGCACAACGTGAAGCGGCAGATGCAAAGAATGAAGCTGAACAGACAGTTTACCAGGCAGAAAAGACTTGCAAAGATTTTGAAGGAAAAGTTGACGACGATTTAATAAAAGATGTCCGCTCCGCAAATTCGATTCTTGAAGGAAAACTCAAAGACAATGCAGATGCCGAAACTCTCAAAAAGGCGGCTGAAGATGTACGCCAGGCACTTTATAAATTGAGTGAGGCGGCTTACAAATCAGGTGCAGCAAATGCTCAAGGTCAGCCTAATGCAGATTTCACTCAACGTCAAGAATCAGATTCATCAAAATATGATGATAATACCGTTGACGCTGAAGAAATCAAAGACGATAAAAAATAATGAAAGATTTTTATAAAATTCTCAATGTGGAAATAAATGCAACGTCCGAAGAAATAAAGCAGGCTTACAGAAAACTTGCAAAGAAATGGCATCCGGATAAATGGCTGCACGGCTCAAAGGAAGAAAAATTAAAAGCCGAAATGATGATGAAAGATATAAATGAGGCTTACGACGCATTAAAAAATTCATCATCAAAGACAAAAATTGAATCGAAACCGAAATCACCGTATGCAAAAGAAGACAGCATTTGGGACATTGACATTAAAAATCTTGAAAAATTTTTTTGAAGAATAAAATCAACTTTAACAGGGATAGAGGATATAATAAAATTCGTTCTCTATCCCTAAATTTTTTAAAAGGAGTGATTGAAAATGCCTGCGACGCAAAAGAGAGATTATTACGAAATACTCGGGGTAAATAAAAATTCGACAGATGACGAAATAAAAAAAGCGTATAAAAAATTGGCGATAAAATGGCATCCCGATAAATTTGCAAAAGCAACCGATGCAGAAAAAAAAGATGCCGAAGAAAAAATGAAAGATATAAATGAGGCTTACGACGTATTAAAAGATCCGAAGAAACGCGCACAATATGATCAATTCGGACACGCGGGAATAAATACCGGAGGAGGAGGCGGAAGAGATCCATTTGGAGGAATAAACGTTGAAGATATTTTCGGAGGAATGGGAGGATTCGGAGATATTTTCAGCGATTTATTCGGAGGAGGAAGAAGAAGAGGAAGCCGACAACAGCAATCCGGACCTGTAAGAGGAGCAGATTTGAGATATGATTTGTCGGTAGAATTTGAAGATGCGGCATTCGGCAAAGAAATGACGTTGAAAGTACCGAGATCGGAAACATGTAAAGAATGTAACGGAACGGGAGCGGCAAAAGGAACATCGCCTGAAATTTGTCCCGATTGTCACGGAATGGGACAGCGTCAAACGGTAACGCGGACACCATTCGGACAAATTCAAACGCTCAGACCTTGCGAAAGATGTCACGGCACAGGCAAAGTTGTAAAAACTCCATGTTCACATTGTCACGGCTCAGGAAAAATAAATGTCAACAAGGATATAAAAATTCGAATACCGCAAGGAGTTGATAACGGTACGAGAGTCAGAATACAAGGAGGGGGAGAGGCAGGAGATCGCGGCGGTCAACCGGGTGATTTGTTCGTATACATCACCATAAAACCTCATCCGCTTTTCAAACGTGAAGGCAGTAATGTTTATTGTGAAGTACCAATTTCATTTGTACAGGCGGCACTCGGAGCGACGATTGAAGTACCTACGATTGACGGAAAAACAGATTTAAAAATTCCTTCAGGGATTCAATCGGGAACAATTCAGAAAATCAGCGGTAAAGGAATCCCATTCTTGAGAGGCAGCGGTCGCGGTGATGAATATGTTTCAATAAAAGTTCTCACGCCGCAGAATTTGACTGACAGACAGAAAAAACTTTTGCAGGAATTTGAAAGCGGTGTTGACGATAACAAAGTACACCCTGAAAAAAAAAATTTCATAGACAAGCTGAAAAGTTTCTTTAA
>CAJOPN010000026.1 GCA_905236285.1 uncultured Selenomonadaceae bacterium
ATTCCTCGATAGCTCAGTCGGTAGAGCACCTGACTGTTAATCAGGGAGTCACTGGTTCGAGTCCAGTTCGGGGAGCCATTTTTTTTTGCAAATTTTTAAGAGTACGTTTTAATCGCGTACTCTTTTATATTTTAAAAATTTCTGTTACGAATGTTCTCAATCTTTCCTGCAAAACCATGACATTTGCGATTAAAGCCTCCGATTGCGGTCTGAGTTTTGTATAATGAAAGACGGGTGAAGGCGTAACGAGATAATCGGTCGGATACGGAATTACTTCAACGCCTTGTTGTTTGAAATTTAAAACTGATCGCGTCATATGAAATGCAGACGTTACCAAAATCGGTTTATGAAGATTTTTTTCATTTAAAATTTCTGCCGAGAATTTTGCATTTTGAGTTGTGTTGATGCTTTTCGTTTCGATTATTATATCTTTTTCGTCAACTCCGAGCGAAATTAAAATTTTTTTTGCAATTTTAGCTTCAGCTCCCGTGTCCGAGTAAACTTGTCCGCCGCTTAAAAGAATTGGAATATTTAATTTTCTTTGAAGTCTGACGGCAGTCAACAAACGATTGGCGGGACTTGCACAAAGTGCGCCGGGACCGTCAACGTCAGGCACATCGGGAATTGCACCGCCTCCTAGCATTATAATTACATCTGCACCGCTTGATTCAATATCACTCGGCGGAGAATATTCACTTTCGAGTGAGCCTAAAATTTTTTCGGAGACGAAACCGATGCACAATAAATAAAATGCAAAAGTCAAAGAAAAAATTATCAATGCCAATTTTGGATCGTGCCGACTCCTCCAAGCATAAATTGAGACTGCAAAAAATGCAACGATAAAAATCCCCGGCGGCAAAATCCAACTTGCTCCGAATTTTAATAAGTAAACCAGATTAACCACGCCTTCAAAAAAATTTTTCATACAAAAAAATTTTACAATATTTTTTTTCGATCTTCAAGATAAATTGAAAGAAAATTTTAAATTGTATTGACGCGAAAAATAAATTGAGTTAATATAATGCAAGAATAATTTTTATATTTAGAAGAAGTGGTTGAACCACTCGAGGAGGAAAGAGTATGAGTGATGAAAAACAAAAAGCTGAACTTGATCTTCAGGAATTGATCAAGCGTGCCGAATCACAGACAGATTTTCCGGAAGTCGATCTTTCAGAATTTACTCCCCCGACTTACGAAGAATGGAAACAAGCCTGTATTGAACTTTTAAAAGGTGCTCCGTTCGAAAAGAAGATGTATACCAAAACTTACGAAGGAATTACATTTGAACCGATGTATTTCCGTGACAAAACAGAAGAAATTTTGCCGAAAAATTCATTCCCGGGCATGGATAATTTTTTGCGTGGAGCATCAGTCAACGGATATGTAAATAAGCCTTGGGGAATTGCTCAAGTCTGCGATGAAACCGATCCTACCGAAAACAATGAAGTTCTCAAGCATGAAATTGAAAAAGGTTCGACGATTTATCACGTTAAAGTTGACAATGCAACATTGAAAGCGAAGAATGTAAAAGATGCCGAAAAAGTCGGAGACATCGGAGTTAATCTCACAACGATTGACGACGTTGCAGCTTTGCTTAAAGATTTGAAACTTGATGAAATTCCGCTTTATGTTTATGCCGGTGAATCATCAATTCCGTTGCTTGCATTAATCGTTGCGGCAGTCAAAAAGAACGGCGGCAATTCGATTAAAGGAGTTATCGGAGCAGATCCGATTGCGGAACTTGTTGCAAACGGAAAACTTGATCAAAGTCTCGAAAAACTTTTTGATGAAGCAGCAAGTGCGGCAAAATGGGCTGTAAAAAATGCTCCCGAATTGAAAACTTTGTTTGTGAAGTCGGATGTTTTCAGTAACGGAGGAGCAAATGACGTTCAAGAAATTGCTTACACTCTCGCAACTGCAGTTGAATATATTCGTGCATTGATGGAACGCGGCTTGACGATTGACGAGGCGGCATCTCAAATTATGTTCGGCTTTTCAATGGGAGAAAATTTCTTCATGCAGGTTGCAAAACTTCGTGCAGTCCGTCCGATTTGGGCTGAAATTATAAAAGCCTTCGGAGGAAATTCGGAATCACAAAAGGCACATGTTCACGGCAGACCTGCATTGTTCTTCAAAACCGTTTATGATCCTTATGTAAATATGCTGAGAAATACGACAGAAATTTTCAGCGGAGTAGTAGGCGGCTTGGATTCATTTGAAAGTGCACCGTTTGATGAACCGATTCGTAAAGGTGACGAGTTCAGCAGAAGAATTGCCCGCAATGTTCAAATAATTTTGCAGGAAGAGTTCGGACTTTTGCAGCCGATTGATCCTGCAGGAGGAAGTTGGGCAGTTGAAACTCTCACTAAACAAATCAAAGAAAAAATTTGGACTGAATTTCAAACGATTGAATCAAAAGGCGGAATAGTCGCAGCACTCAAGGAAAATTATCCTCAAGAACAAATTGCGGCAATTCTTGCAAGCAGATTGAAAACTGCCGAATCACGCCGCGATCGAATCGTCGGCACAAATATGTATCCTAACATGACAGAGGAGAGACTTGATCCTCGTGTTGAAAATTTTGACGAGAATAAAAAATCTCGCATTGCAACTGTTGAAAAATTCCTTTCTTCGATTAATGTTGAAGCTGTCAAATCGGCTTTACAGGCAATCAAAGTGGACGATGTTAATTCTGTTGTTGCTTCTGCCTCTGCCGGTGCTGATATTTCTCAAATTCGTCAAGCATTGGGCACGGGCGAAAGTGAAACAATAAATAAAATCTCTGCACACCGCCGTAGTGAAAAATTTGAATCTCTTCGTGAGGCAACCGAAAAATTCAAAGCCGAGAATAATGGCGACAACGTTAAAATCTTTTTGGCGAACATGGGACCAATTCCTCAACACAAAGCACGTGCAGATTTTACTACAGGATTTTTGCAAGTCGGAGCATTTCAAGTTATCGGCAATGACGGATTTAAAACTGAAGAAGAAGCAGCTCAGGCGGCAAAAGAATCGGGAGCAGATGCAGTTGTAATTTGTTCAACCGATGCAACTTATCCCGATATTGTTCCTGCACTTGCTCCGAAACTCCATCAAGTTTTGCCGAATGCAACCGTTTATCTTGCAGGTACTGCTCCGGCTGAACTCGTCGAAACTTATAAAAATGCAGGTATTGACGATTATATCAATATCCGTTCAAATTGCTATCAAACATTGGTCGCATTGCAGAAGAAAAAAGGCATTGCTTAATGTGAAATTAACAGAAAGAAGTGATATATAAATGGCGAATTTTAAAAATCCGGATTTCACGAAAATAAATTTAAGCGATGCACCGGCTCAAGATGAAAAAGTTTGGAAAGAACAATTTGAAAAAGCCGCTGCCGCTTCATATGATTCACTCGTCGAACGCACAATGGAACATATCAAAGTTAAACCGCTTTACACTCACGACGAATATAAACACATGAATCATCTTGACTTTGCAAGCGGAATTCCTCCATGCTTGAGAGGACCTTACTCAACAATGTACGTTTTCCGTCCGTGGACTGTTCGTCAGTATGCAGGATTTTCTACGGCTGAAGAATCAAACGCATTTTATCGCCGCAATCTCGCTGCAGGTCAAAAAGGCCTTTCAATCGCTTTCGATCTTCCTACTCATCGCGGCTATGATGCTGATAATCCTCGCGTCTTCGGTGATGTCGGAAAAGCAGGCGTTTCAGTCTGTTCAATGCTTGATATGAATATTCTTTTCAGCGGAATACCTCTCGATCAAATGTCAGTTTCAATGACTATGAACGGCGCTGTTCTTCCGATTCTTGCATTTTTCATTCAAAGCGGCGTTGAGCAAGGCGTTGATAAATCCATTCTCGCAGGAACAATTCAAAACGATATTCTTAAAGAATTTATGGTTCGTAATACTTATATCTATCCGCCTGAAATGTCAATGCGAATCATCGGCGATATTTTCGAGTACACGACAAAATACATGCCGAAATTCAATTCAATTTCAATCAGCGGTTATCACATGCAAGAGGCGGGAGCTCCTGCCGATATTGAACTTGCTTACACTCTCGCTGACGGTCAAGAATATATTCGTACGGGTATTAAAGCCGGCTTGAAAGTTGATGACTTTGCAAAGAGACTTTCATTCTTCTGGGCAATCGGCAAAAATTATTTCATGGAAGTTGCAAAAATGAGAGCGGCTCGCGTCCTCTGGGCAAAAATTGTTAAATCATTCGGCGCGAAAAATCCGAAATCAATGGCTCTTCGTACTCATTGCCAAACTTCAGGCTGGTCTCTCACAGCTCAAGATCCGTTCAATAATATTTCGCGTACTGCAATGGAGGCAATGGGAGCGGCACTCGGTCATACTCAATCACTTCATACAAATGCACTTGATGAGGCTATCGCTCTTCCGACTGATTTCAGCGCACGTATCGCCCGCAATACTCAACTTTATATTCAAGACGAAACTCAAGTCTGCAAAATTATTGATCCTTGGGGCGGTTCATATTACGTTGAGGCTCTCACCAATGAAATTATTCGTCGTGCATGGGCTCACATTCAAGAAGTTGAAGAACTCGGCGGCATGACTAAAGCAATTTCAACGGGACTTCCGAAGATGAGAATTGAAGAGGCGGCGGCTCGTCGTCAGGCTCGTATTGATTCAAACAATGAAACAATAGTCGGTCTTAATAAATATCGTCTCGACAAAGAAGATCCGCTTGAAATTCTTGCAATCGACAATACTGCAGTCCGCAATGCACAGGTTGAACGTCTCAATAAACTTCGTGCAGAAAGAAACGAAGATGATGTTCGTGCGGCACTCGAGGCAATCACGAAAGCGGCTGACACTCGCGACAACGGCAATCTCCTTGAATGTGCAGTTGAAGCGGCAAGAGTTCGCTGTTCACTCGGTGAAATTTCCGACGCGGTTGAAAAAGTCAGCGGACGTTATCAGGCTGTAATGCATACAATCAGCGGCGTTTACTCTGCAGAATTCACAAATAAATCTGCAATCGAGAAAGCTATTGCAAAAGCTGACGAATTTGAAAAACGTACAGGTCATCGTCCGAGAATTTTCGTCGCGAAGATGGGACAAGACGGACATGATCGTGGTCAAAAAGTTATCGCAACTTCATTTGCAGATATGGGCTGGACTGTTGATGTCGGTCCTCTTTTCCAAACTCCGGAAGAGGCGGCAAAAATGGCTGTTGAAAATGATGTCGATATGGTCGGTTTCAGTTCTCTTGCGGCAGGTCACAATACTTTGCTGCCGGAACTCGTCGAAGAACTCAAAAAACTTGATCGTGAAGATATAAAAGTTGCAATCGGCGGAGTTATTCCGGTTCAAGATTATGATTTCCTTTACAAGAGCGGTGCCATTGCAATTTTCGCTCCGGGTACAAATATTCCTGAAGCCGGCGTAAAACTCATTGACTTGCTTTTGAAATTTGCTGAAAATGAAGAAGTAGGCTGAAAAAATTTTTTCTAAATAAAAAATAAATCGTAAAAAAAAAAATTTAATCCGTTGAGAAAGACGGATTTTTTTATCGAAAGAAAATTTTATTGACAAAAAGAAATTTTTTGCTAAAATAAAATAAGAGGGCATCGTTGACAAACGGTTCAGCCTCTTTAAATTGGTGCATTTGTCATAAGGATTTAACTGGTTTTATGTGCCGTCTGGATTAGAGCTTCAGACGGTTTTTAATTGCTCAAGAACAGAGCAACGATGACGATAACTGTAATCAGCCACGCCAAAAAGTTCTCGTTCATAAGCGTCACCTCATTTCTGAGGCTTATAATTGAACCGTCTGTCGTTTAACGATGCCAAAAAATTATATCATTCTGAAAATAATCTGTCAAATAAAAATTGTCCCGTATACGAATTTTTTTCTTCAGAAATTTTTTCGGGAGTGCCGACTGCGACAATTTCACCGCCGAGATTTCCGCCTTCAGGTCCCAAATCAATTATATAATCGGCAGTTTTTATCACGTCGAGATTATGCTCAATCACAATTACCGTATCGCCTCCGTCAACAAGTCTGTGCAAAATTTTCAGCAGTCTGTCAATGTCTGCTGCATGTAATCCTGTTGTCGGTTCGTCCAAAATATATAATGTTTTTCCGGTTGACGGTTTCATCAGTTCGGTTGCAAGTTTTACTCTTTGAGCCTCGCCGCCGCTTAAAGTCGTTGCCGGCTGTCCGAGTTTTATATATCCCAGTCCGACATCTCTTATTATCTGCAATCTTTTAACAAGTCTCGGCACATTTTCAAAATGTTTTATCGCCTCGTCAACCGTCATTTCCAATACTTCATAAATATTTTTATCCTTGTAAAAAACTTCCAATGTCTCGCGATTATATCTTTTGCCGTGACATACTTCACATTCAACATAAACGTCTGATAAAAAATTCATTTCAATTTGTAAAATACCTGCTCCGCCGCATGTCTCACATCGTCCGCCTTTTACATTGAAACTGAATCTGCCGTTTTTATATCCCCTCATTTTCGACGTTTTGGTCTGCGCAAAAAGTTGACGTATCAAATCAAATACTCCCGTGTAAGTTGCAGGATTTGAGCGCGGAGTTCTTCCGATCGGCTGTTGATCTATATTTATTACTTTGTCGATATTTTCAACTCCCAAAATTTTTTCGTGCCGACCTGCAATTAATTTTGCATTGTGAAGTTCTTTTGCAAGTGCTTTATACAAAATCTCATTGATAAGCGTAGATTTTCCGCTGCCACTCACTCCCGTTATCAATGTCAAAGTTCCGAGCGGTATTTTTACATCAATATTTTTTAAATTATGTTCTGTTGCTCCGATGATTTCTAAAAATTTTCCGTTGCCGATTCGTCTTTTCGAAGGTATCGGAATTATTTTTTTGCGGCTTAAATATTGTCCCGTGATTGATTCATCGACTTGCATTATTTCCTGTGCCGTTCCTTGAGCAACTATTTGACCGCCGTTATCACCTGCACCGGGTCCAATGTCAATTATTTGGTCCGCTTCAAGCATTGTTTCTTCATCATGTTCTACTACCAATAATGTATTTCCCAAATCTCTCAATCTTTTTAATGTCGCCAAAAGTTTTTGATTGTCTCTTTGATGAAGTCCGATTGAAGGTTCGTCCAAAATATATAAAACTCCCATCAAGCCTGAACCTATTTGAGTTGCAAGCCTTATTCTTTGAGCTTCTCCTCCAGATAAACTTCCAGATGATCTTGAAAGCGTCAAATAATTTAATCCGACATCAAGCAAAAATTTTAATCTTGCTTTTATTTCTTTTATCACTTGATCGGCTATTTTTGATTCTTTTTCGCTGAGTTTGAGTGAATTAAAATAATCGTAACATTCTCCGATTGTCAAAGACGTTACCTCATAAATATTTTTTTCATTAACGGTAACTGAAAGAGCTTCAGGTTTTAATCTCATTCCGTGACATGTCGGACAAATTTCCGTGCCGTCCTCTTCCATTTTAAATTTATAAATTGCATACATCCATTCATACATGCCGTGAATTTGATTCGTGTCAAAAGTCATTCGGCGACCCAAACCTGTGCAATCGGGACAAGCTCCGTAAGGACTGTTGAATGAAAATAAACGCGGAGTAATATCCGGCAGACTGATTCCGCAGTCGACACATGCAAATTTTTCGCTGTACATAAAAATTTTTTCGTCATCAATCGTTTGAATGTAAACAACGCCTTCTCCGAGTTTTAAAGCCATTTCCAATGAATCAGCCAATCTTGAACGAATGCCTTCTTTTAAAATTAATCTGTCAACTATAACTTCAATCGTATGTTTTTTAGTCTTTGCCAGATTTATTTCTTCATCAAGACTGTAAATTTTCCCGTCAATTCTTACTCTCATAAATCCATCGCTTTTTATTTTTTCAAGCAAATTTTTATGTTCGCCCTTTTTTTCGCGAATGATTTGTGCGAAAATATTAAATTTCGTTTTGTCGGGCAATTTTAAAATTTGTTCAATAATTTGATCAACGCTTTGACTTTGAATAGGTTTGCCACATTTAGGACAATGAGGGTGACCTATTCTTGCAAAGAGCAATCGAAGATAATCATAAATTTCTGTGACAGTACCGACGGTTGAACGAGGATTGTGGCTTGTCGTCTTTTGATCGATTGAAATTGCAGGTGAGAGTCCTTCAATTTGATCAACGTCAGGCTTATCCATAAGTCCCAAAAATTGCCTTGCATAAGCAGAAAGTGATTCGACGTAACGGCGTTGACCTTCTGCGTAAATTGTATCAAATGCCAATGATGATTTTCCGCTGCCGCTTAATCCCGTTATAACGATTAATTTATCACGCGGAATTTTTAAATTGATATTTTTTAAATTGTGCGCTCTCGCTCCAACAATTTTTATATAATTTCCCATAACAAAAAAATTTCTCCTCAAAAAAATTTGTCAGTCATTATAACACTTTTAAAAACAAAAAGAAATAACAGGGAAAATTATTTTATTTTACGATTTAATTATAAAATCAGCCGTCCAGATTATTTTCAAAAATATTTTTAAATTTTGCGTGCATTTTCAAAAAAACTGTGATATAATAGCTGAAAAATTTTTTTTGAGAGGTGAGCAACAAATGCGACTTGATGAATACATGGTTGAACTTCGCAAAGTTGAAATATTGTCTCAAGCCGAAGAAAAAATTTTGTGGAGACAATTTAAAGTTCAACAAAAATCATCGGCAAGACAAAAATTAATTGAGTCGTATCAGCCACTCGTCTTCAAAATGGCAATTCCGTATCGCGACATGGATAATATTATGGACGTGATACAAGAAGGCACGGTAGGATTGATTGAGGCAGTCGAAAGTTATGATTTCACACGCGGAGTTGCTTTCAGTTTGTATGCAATTCACAGAATACGTGGACGAATGACGGATTTTTTGCGCCGCGAAGGAAAAGTAGATTTGCCTTGCATAAATTCAGATTTCAATGAACAGGCAATGGAAGTTGCAGATTTCGGTCCGACAGTTTCGGAACAGGCAGAAAATCATGAAATGATAGGAAAATTACGCCAGGCAATGCAGAGGCTTCCGCAGAATGAACGCGCAGTACTTGAAGGCATTTATATTGAAAGTGAAGAGGCAAAAAATATTGCACGAAAATTGGAATTGAGTGTTTCACACATTTACAGACTTCAAAAACAAGCAATAAGAAGAGTTCGAGGAATGTTGTCAAGATTCATGAAAAGATTTTGAGGTGTTTAAATGAAAATTACAGTAATTGACGTAGGCGGAACTTTTATAAAATATGCCTGCATGAATGAAAAAAATGAAATTCTCTCACGCGGAAAAATTCAAACGCCTGTGAACGGTCGCGAAGAATTTATCAAAAAAATTGACGATATATTTAAATCAATGCCGGGTTCGGAAGGAATGGCAATTTCGCTGCCCGGCATTATTGATGTCGAACGCGGTTATTGCGTGACGAGCGGAGCATTGGAATACAATAACGATTTTGCAATAGTCGATGCACTTCAAAAGAAATGTTCGGTAAAAGTTACGATTGAAAATGATGCCAGATGTGCAGCGATTGCCGAAATGAAATTTGGAAGTCTCAAGGATATAAATGACGGTCTTGTGATGGTTTTCGGAACGGGAATAGGCAGCGCAATCATAAAGGATAAAAAAATTCATCGCGGACATAATTTTTCAGCCGGTGAAATTTCTTTTCTGATAACAGACAGAGACGGCTCAATCGTTGAATCGGATTTGTTCGGTTATCAATGCGGCACTCTCGGACTTTGCAAAATGTATGCAGAAAAAATTAATGCAGATGAAATTGACGGCATAAAATTTTTTAAGGCAGTAAATGACGGCGATGAAACGGCGATTGAATGTTTGAATAAAGTTACAAGAAGAATTGCAGTTCAAATTTCAAATATACAAAGAATTTTTGATCCCGAAAAAATTGCAATAGGCGGCGGAATAAGTGCACAAGAAATTTTTGTCGAATCAATCAGAAAAAATTTAAATGAAATTTATGATGAAAGTATAGTTAAACTGCCGCATGTTGAAATCGTCGCCTGCAAATTTTTAAATGATGCAAATTTAATCGGTGCTCTTCAATATTTTCTTGACAAATTAAAATAATCGCTTTATATTATCAGCGTTTCAAAAAAATTTTTTGGAGGCAGTTTTTTATGAAGAGCAAAAAAATTTTTTCAATGCTTGCCGCGTTAATGACGAGTGCAATTATTTTCACAGGCTGCGGCGGAGATAACGGCGGCGGCAATGCAAAAGAATCAAAAGATTTGAAGGTCGGAGCGTCACCTGTACCTCATACTGAGATTTTGGAAGAGATTAAACCTGATCTCAAAGCTGAAGGAATCAATCTTGAAATAGTTGAATTCAGCGATTATGTACAACCGAATATCGCTCTCAATGATAAAGAACTCGACGCAAATTTCTTTCAGCATGAACCTTATTTGAATGATTTTATCAAAGAACATTCGGAAATGAAATTGAAAAATGCAGGCGGAGTTCATGTTGAACCGATGGGAATTTATTCAAAGAAAATTAAAAAACTCGATGAACTTTCAGACGGCTCTTCAATAGCAATTCCGAATGATCCGACAAACGGCGGACGAGCATTAATGCTGCTTGAGAAGGCGGGACTTTTGAAACTCAAAGACGGAATCAAAGAGACCGCAACAGTTCAAGATGTCGTAGAAAATCCGAAGAATTTAAAATTTGAAGAAGTAGAGGCAGCACAAGTTCCGCGTACACTTGAAGATGTTGATGCAGCAGTAATAAATACAAATTACGCAATGCAAATTAATCTCGTTCCTACTAAAGACGCTCTTTTCATGGAAGACAAAACTTCTCCTTACGTCAATATAATTGCAGTTCGTGAAGGCGATGAAAATCGTCCCGAAATTCAATCACTCGTCAAGGCACTTCAATCGGAAAAAATTAAAAAATTCATTGAAGAAAAATACAAAGGCGAAATTGTTCCTGCATTTTAAAAAAAAACTTGACAAAATAAAAAACATGTGATATTCTGTTTGAGGTTTTGAGGGAAGCCATAACTCATCAAAACTGGAGTGGTACTCAAGAGGCTGAAGAGGACGGTTTGCTAAATCGTTAGGCTCGCAAGGGCGCGGAGGTTCAAATCCTCTCC